>JBAQWM010000086.1:0-4941 GCA_049298915.1 Steroidobacteraceae bacterium
CGCCAGGATACTGAGATTCATCGCATGAAATGCAGGCCCGGCTGGCGGCCTGAAATAGATGTCGATCAGCTGCTGAAAGCCCGGTGTGAGGTCGTGGCGTATGAAATAGCTGGTGTACGACATCAGCGTGGATCCCAGCAGGGCGACCAGGCTCCAACCGAGCAGGATCGCAAGCCACAGGGTGCGGCGTTTGCCTTCGATGGATTTATGCAGTGCCTGGTAGATGGCCGGACTCGCGAGCGCCCAGAACATGTAGTGAGGGATGGTCGCCATCAGTGCCGAAGTAAAGGAGCCCGCCTGGCCCTGGGCCTGATTGTTGACGAATAGCCCGAAGCCTACCGAGAAAGCGACGGCAACCCACGCGGCGGTCAGCGGTAGCCAGCGCCAGTAGACACCCGCGATCAGCCGGTCAACGGTTTCAGGGGGCAATCGCGCTGCGCGCGCAGCCGGCGGCTGTGGAAACTCCGAAACCGGTGTGGCCGAGCCGAGATCATCGACGATCGCGGTGATGCTGCGCGCCATTTCTCAGGCCTCCCTGGTCAGCCCGGAGAGCAGCGCCTGCAGGACGTCCTTGCGCGCGCGGCCCAGCGGCAATGCCGGGCCACCATTGACGTGGACGTTGTAGCGGCCGTCCCCATTACTGCGAACTTCGCGCACATGGGCCGCGTTGACGATGGCGGAGCGATGGATGCGGAAGAATCGCGTCGGATCCAGTTCGGATTCCAACGCCGACAGCGTCCGCGACAGCAGGTATTCGCTGTCGCGTGTGTGCACGCGGCTGTACTGGCTCGCGCCCTCGATCCACGTGATCTCGTCCACGTCCAGCGCGAACAGCTTGCGCCGCACGCGGATCGTCAAGTGGCGCGGAAAAAAGGAATTTCGCGACTCTTCCGAGCCGCGGATCGCACTCGCTGCATTGGCAAGCTTTGCCGCCAGCTCAGCGACCCGCCCCTCCGCGATACGGCGCTTCGCGCGTATCACGCTGTCGATGAAGCGCGCGCGCTGCACCGGTTTCACCAGGTAATCGAAGGCGTGCAGATCGAAGGCCGGCAGGGCGAATTCCGAATGGGCGGTGACGAAGATCACATACGGGACGGGTTCCGCCAGCGAGCGCAGCAGTTCGATGCCATTGCCGCCTGGCATCTCGATGTCCATGAATACGAGATCCGGCCGCAACTCGGCGATTTTCTGCTGCGCCTCGCGCGCGCAACTCGCCTCTCCCGCGACCTCGATCTCCTCATCCTTCTCGAGCAGGCTCCCGATCAGCCGGCGTCCCATCGCCTCGTCATCGACGATCAGGGCTTTCACGCTCACGGCAGCCTCGATCTGCATGACTTTGATCTTAGATGATCACCGTGGGACTTTCGCAACATCTGGCGCGCAAAACCACTGATTGGTCGCAGTCAGCTTGCGAGCGACCGGAAAGCTTTGCAAACAGTTGTCTTTTCAACGATTTCCCAACGTAAGGTCTCCTGACGCGACAAGGGCCTGTGGTCGCCCGATGTTGCAACCATGCAACAAACTGAGGACACACACATGTCACAACCCGTACCGATCTCGCGCACCGTGCGAGCGCTGCTCGCCGGCAGCGTGCTGGCAGCGGCCGGCATGGCTTCCGGCGTGGTGCTGGCGCAATCCGACGCGCAAACTGAAGAAATGGTCGAAATCGTCGTGACCGGAACGCGCATCGCGAGTCCGAATGCGACCAGTTCAAGCCCGATCCTGGCCCTGTCGACTGACACCCTGCGACTCCAGGGCATGAACGACACCGGCAACCTCGTCGACTGGTTGCCGCAGCAGATCACGACCGGCGCCGACCTCAGCAACAACTCGAACCCGCTGGCGCAGCCCGGCGGCATTACGACGGTGAACTTGCGCGGTCTCGGCCCGCAGCGGACCCTGGTGCTGGTCGACGGCCGTCGACTCGGAGTCGGTGATCCCAACACAGGCAACCCGAATCCTTCGCCGGATATCAACCAGATTCCCGCGGCACTGATCGAGCGCATCGACGTCGTGACGGGCGGCGCCTCGGCCGTGTACGGCTCCGACGCCATTGCCGGCGTGGTCAACTTCATCATGAGACGCGACTTCGAGGGTGTGCAGATCGACGCGCAATACGGCTTCAGCCAGCACAACCAGCACAACGACTACATGCAGGGCCTGCTGGACAGCACCACGATCGAGGAGCCGGAAAACAGCACGACGGACGGCTACAGCAAGAGCGTTAACTTACTCGTGGGCGGGAACTTTGCCGACGGCAAAGGCAATGCCACGGCCTACCTGTCTTACCTCGATGCAGACCCCGTCAAGCTGGCGAACCGTGATTTTGCGGCCTGCCAGTTACAGGGTAATGGCACCGTATGCGGCGGTTCCTCCAATTCGAATCGAATCCAGCCCCTGGCAGGCGGAGATTTCGCTGTATCCGGCAACACCTTGATTCCCTGGTCGACCGCGAACACGACCAATCCGCCGCCGCTCTTCAATTCAAACGCATACATGTACGGCGTCCTGCACCAGGGCGAGCGCAAGCAGGCGGGCGTGCTGACCCGTTACGACTTCAACGAGCATGCCGAAGCCTATGCCGATTTCATGATCACGAACGACCGCGCCTACACCGAGATCGCACCTTCGGGTCTTTTCCTGGGTGACGTCTTCACGGTGCACTGCAACAACACGATGCTGAGCGATCAGCAGCGGACAGCCCTCGGCTGCCCGGCGGTCTTCGGCCCGGACGATACCGTCGACCTGTTCATCGGCCGGCGCAATATTGAGGGCGGTCCGCGCCAGTTCCTCAATGAGCACACAAACTATCGCGGCATGGTCGGCCTGAAGGGCCGGATCGACGACGTGTGGAGCTATGACGCCTACGGGTCCTACTACTACACGACTCTCTACAACACGAACTCGAATTATCTCTCGAAGATGAAGAGCCAGAGCGCCCTGGATAACTGCGTGGACGGCAGGGCGGGATGCGTGCCCTGGAATATCTGGGCCGAGGGTGCAGTCACGCAGGAAGCGACTGACTACATCTCCACCTACGGCATCACGAATGGCACGACCTCGCAACAGATCCTTTCCGGCAGTGTCACGGGCGATCTTGGCAGGTACGGCTGGAAGCTGCCGACGGCCGCGGATGGCGTGGGCGTCGCTTTCGGCGTCGAGCGTCGGGTTGACGCGCTTGAATTCCTCCCGGACCTGGTGATCGGCAGTGGCGACTTGTCGGGCGGCAGCGGCGAGGCCACGACCGTCGACAATTCGACCCATGTAACGGAAGGTTTTGTCGAATTCCGCGTGCCGCTGGTGCAGGACCACGCGGGCGCCCAGGACCTGGTGTTCGAGACTGGCTATCGCTACTCGGACTATGCCCTCTCGGGTGGGGCGGACACCTACAAGTTCGGCCTGCAGTGGCAGCCGATCGATTCCCTGCGCCTGCGTGGGTCCTTCAATCACGCGATCCGCGCCCCGAGCCTGCTCGAACTCTACACGCCGCAGACCGTGACCCAGACCTCAGCGATTTCATCGGATCCATGCGCGCCCACGCAGAATGGCACGGTGGCCGCGGCGGCGTCGCTGGAAGATTGCATGCGTACTGGCGTCACGGCCGCACAGTACGGCAATGGCCTGAGCACCAATACCATTCCGCAGTGCGTGGCGGACCAGTGCTCGACCGTGCTTGGCGGCAATCCGCTGCTGCAGCCGGAGTCGGCCGACACGATCAGCTTCGGCTTCACGGTCACACCGGCGGTGTTGCCCGATTTCACGATGAGTGTCGACTGGTACCAGATCCACCTGAAAGGCCTGGTCGGCGTCGTCCCGCAGGACATCACGCTGAATGGCTGCCTCGATGGGTCGACCGCGGTCTACTGCCAGAACGTCGTGCGTGGTCCGGCCGGCATCCTGTTCGGCCAGACGCTCGACGGTGGCGGATGGGTCAGGGCCACCAACTTCAACATCGCGGAAGGCACCTTCACCGGCATCGACATCCAGGGTTCCTATCGCTTCGGCCTGGGCCGCCACGGGTCGCTGCTGACGTCATTGAATGGCGTCTACCTGGATGAGACCACGGCAATCCCGCTTCCCGGCGCACACGAATACGACTGCGCCGGGTTGTACGGCAACACCTGCGGCCCTGCGATCCCGGACTGGCGACATACGCTGCGCCTGACCTGGCAGATGCCGTCGAACGTGAATCTCTCGGCGCAGTGGCGCTACGTCGCTGGCGTCAGCCACGAGCAGAACACGTCCGACCCGACACTTGACGGTTCGGACGTCAGCTTCGGGGGCACACTGGGTGCGAGAAGCTACCTCGACCTGACCGGCAGCTGGGAGGTGAACGACACCTACAACCTGCGCGTGGGTATCAACAACATACTCGACCAGGATCCACCGCTCGTCGATACGAGCTGGTCCGGTCCCGGCACAGCGAACACCTGGGGCCCGTATGACTCGCTGGGAAGGCAGGTCTTCCTTGCCATGACGGCCAGGTTCTGAGCGCCCGCTGCAAGAACTGAAACGCTTGTAGGGACGGGAGGGTCGCCGGCCACCACAGGGCCGGCGGCCCTTCTTTTTGGCAATCGGCGCAAAGCTGTCGTCGCCACGGCATTCAAGCCATGGGATTGCGCGAAGCGGCGCTGCCCGAACTCTATTGCCTTCTCACCTGCGGGCGATGAACTGGTGCGCGCGACCAATGCGCTCGGCCGGCCGTTCGATGGCCCGTTATGAAGGCATAACGAGCCGGCCTTTCCGTTTCGCCAGCCGCCGTTCCTAGGATGGCCTCCAGGAATCCTGCCGGGAGCCGGCATTGGCGAGCGCAAGCAGAGCAGCCCAGGTCCAGCCATATCCGCTCGATGCCGGACGCGTCGAGCTGCTGTCGCGCCTGGTCGACGGCCTCGATGCGCCCGCGTTGCAGTGGCTGTCCGGCTACGCCGCGGGGCTCGCCAC
>JBAQWM010000087.1:0-2068 GCA_049298915.1 Steroidobacteraceae bacterium
GCCTGGCTGGATCTCAGGATAATTGCAGCGACCCTGACAGGCATCCTGGGGTGGCGGTGGATCCCGGCACCGTGGTCTGCGATGCGTGAATTCGATCTGTCGATAAATGATGAACGGCCGCGACCGGAGAAAGTGTGATGCCTGGTGCGCTATCGCTCGGCCAAAGTGTGAATCATGGTGCGCTGCCATGTGTCCGGGCAGCGTAGCCTTCGTATCTGCGACTTTCTGAAAAGGGGAAAACGGTATGGCTATTGCACGCGGCCGCCTTGTCACCAAGGTGCTCGGCTGGCCGCGCTCGGCCAAACGAATGCTGATGATGACGGCAGATCTGGTCATCATCCCGGCGGCGCTCTGGGCTGCGTTCGCGCTGAAGTTCGATTCGCTGACTGCGGGCCTGCACCGCAATCCCTGGCTCTACGCGGGCGTCGCCGCCGCGACCCTGCTGATTTTTATGGGCAGCGGACTGTACCGCGCGGTCGTGCGCTACATGGGAATGGGCGTGCTGTTTGCGATCCTGGCAGGCATCACCGGTTCGGCCGTCGCGCTCTGGATTCTGGTCAGTACGATTGCGAACAGGCCGATTCCCATCAGTGTCGTGGCCATCTACTGGCTGCTGGCGCTGGTGTGGGTTTCCGCGACCCGCCTGTTCGCTCACTGGTTGCTGACACCATACGCGATGAATGGCACCCGGGTCGTGATTTACGGCGCTGGCGATGCCGGTGCGCTTCTGTCCTTGGCATTTTCCACTGGTCGGCAGTATTCACTGCTGGCCTATGCGGATGAGAAACGCGCGCTGCAGGGTACGCTGATGAACGGGGTCCCGGTCATAGGACCCGAGGATCTGCCGGAATTTGTGAAGCGCTACCAGGTCGAGCGGGTCCTGCTTGCCGTGCCGTCGGCTTCGCGCCGTCGCAAGGCCGAAATCCTGCGGCACCTGGAATCGCTCAGTATCCACATCCAGTCGGTGCCCGACCTGAACGATGTCGTGAGCGGCCGCGCAAGGGTTGACGACTTGCGCGAAGTGGACATTGCCGACTTGCTCGGGCGCGACCCGATACCGCCACACCGTGAATTGCTGGACGCCTGCATCCGCGGCAAGTCCGTGATGGTATCAGGTGCCGGTGGCTCGATCGGCTCGGAGCTATGCCGCCAGATCATCGGGCTGGCGCCGAAGCGGCTGGTGCTGTTCGAGATTTCGGAATTCGCGCTCTACGAAATCGAGCGCGAACTCCGCTCAATCATCGAATCGCGACACCTCCAGATCGAGATATCCGCGCTGCTCGGCAGCGCGCACCACAAGTACCGCGTGCGCGACATCATGCAGGCCTTTGGCGTCGAGACAGTGTATCACGCGGCCGCTTACAAGCATGTGCCGATCGTCGAACGCAACTTGATCGAAGGTGTGCACAACAACGTATTCAGCACCTTGTGCGCGGCCGAGGCGGCGCTCGAGACGGGGGTCGAGACATTTGTGCTCGTTTCCACGGACAAGGCGGTCAATCCGACCAATGTCATGGGCGCGACCAAGCGCCTCGCGGAAATCATCCTGCAGGCCGTGCAGACGCAAACTTCCCGGACGCGGTTCTGCATGGTCCGTTTCGGCAATGTACTGGGTTCTTCGGGATCCGTCGTGCCGTTGTTCCACGAGCAGATCCGGTGCGGCGGACCGGTAACGGTGACGCACCGTGATGTGCGTCGCTACTTCATGACGATTCCCGAGGCGGCGCAACTAGTGCTGCAAGCGGGATCGATGGGAACGGGCGGAGATGTATTCGTGCTGGACATGGGCCATCCGGTCCTGATCGACGAACTAGCGCGCCGCATGATCCGGCTGATGGGCCTCACGCTTCGCGACGAGACCAATCCCGACGGTGATATCGAAATCCAGTATTCGGGCCTGCGGCCGGGCGAAAAGCTGTATGAGGAGTTGCTTATCGGCAGCAATGTAACCGGTACCGGACACCCGATGATCATGCGCGCGATCGAGCCGGCGCCCGGCTGGGAGGAGGTCAGGGACCTTATGGAGGAGCTCTTGATCGCTGTGAATCGCCTCGATTGCCCGCGCGTG
>JBAQWM010000088.1:0-1626 GCA_049298915.1 Steroidobacteraceae bacterium
GAACTCGACAAGCAGGCCCCGGCAAATGGCTGATCGCGCCACCATCGCGAGACCCTATGCGAGAGCCGCCTTTGCGCACGCGCGCGAGGCCGGAGAGCTTTCCGCCTGGTCGAAGCTCCTGGGTTCAGCCGCGCTTGCTGCTGCGGACGCGCGCGTGGCGCGCCTGATCGCCAATCCGCATGTCACGAGCGAGCAACTGGTGGAGCTACTGATGGAAGTCGCAGGCAAGGCCGCCGGCGAAGCGGGGCGCAATTTCCTGCGCGCGCTGGCGGCGAACCGCAGGCTCGGGTTGCTGCCGGAGATCGCTGCGCAGTTCGAGACGCTCCGGGCCGAAGTTGAAAACGTGATCGACGTGGAGGTGATCGCGGCGCGCGAGATCGCCGCGCCGCAGGCAACGCGGCTGACCGAGGCGCTGAAGCGCCGGCTGGGGCGCGATGTGCGCATGCACACGCGCATCGATGACACCCTGCTCGGCGGCGCGATCGTGCGCGCCGGGGATCTCGTGATCGACGGATCGCTGAAGGGCCGTCTGGAACGTCTTGGCTCGGCGCTCGTGAATTAGGCAAGGAAAGAAGACATGTCCATCAAGGCTTCCGAAATCAGCGACCTGATCCAGGCACGGATCAGAAACTTCGACGCCGCCACCGAGGCGCGCAATGTCGGCACCGTGGTCAGCGTGACCGACGGCATCTGCCGCGTGCACGGCCTGGCCGATGCTGCCTACGGCGAGATGCTCGAGTTTCCCGACAACAGCTTCGGACTCGCGCTCAATCTCGAGCAGGACTCGGTCGGCGCGGTGGTGCTCGGCGAGTACCGCCACATCGGCGAGGGAGCCACCGTCAAGACCACGGGCCGCATCCTCGAAGTGCCGGTTGGTCCCGAGATGCTCGGCCGCGTGGTGGATGCGCTCGGCAACTCGCTCGACGGCAAGGGCCCGATCAGGGCGGCAAAGCGCTCGCCGATCGAGCGCGTCGCGCCGGGTGTGATCTGGCGCAAGAGCGTCAGCCAGCCGGTGCAGACCGGCCTCAAGGCGATCGACTCGATGGTGCCGATCGGCCGCGGCCAGCGCGAGCTGATCATCGGCGACCGCCAGACCGGCAAGACCGCGGTAGCGATCGACGCGATCATCAACCAGAAAGGTACGGGCGTTAAGTGCATCTACGTCGCCATCGGCCAGAAGCAGAGCTCGATCGCGAACGTCGTGCGCAAGCTCGAAGAGCACGGCGCGATGGCGCACACGATCATCGTTTCGGCCTCCGCCTCGACTCCGGCCTCGATGCAGTACATCGCACCGTATTCAGGCTGCGCAATGGGCGAGTACTTCATGGACAACGGCGAAGACGCGCTGATCGTCTATGACGACCTGACCAAGCAGGCCTGGGCCTATCGCCAGATTTCGCTACTGCTGCGCCGTCCGCCGGGCCGCGAGGCCTACCCGGGCGACGTCTTCTACCTGCACTCGCGACTCCTCGAGCGTTCCGCGCGCGTCTCGGCCGAATACGTCGAGAAGATCAGCGGCGGCAAGATCAAGGGCAAGACCGGCTCGCTGACGGGACTGCCGATCATCGAGACCCAGGCGGGCGACGTGACGGCCTTCGT
The DNA here is from genome assembly GCA_049298915.1 of Steroidobacteraceae bacterium. GTDB lineage: Bacteria > Pseudomonadota > Gammaproteobacteria > Steroidobacterales > Steroidobacteraceae > SCUD01. Next base: position 1,600 of record JBAQWM010000088.1, read on the forward strand.
GCCGACCAACGTCATCTCGATCACCGA
>JBAQWM010000089.1:0-2817 GCA_049298915.1 Steroidobacteraceae bacterium
GCGCAGGACTGCGGGTGCGGGCGGCGCGGCGCGGGGCTCCGCGGGAGCTTCCTGCGCCGCGTCCGCCGCGGATTCGGCGCTGATACCAACAGCGGGTGTCTGGAGTACGTCGGACTCGCCAAGCTGCGCGGGCGCGCCGCCGTCCGCGAGCTGCCACTCTACGATCAGGACCGCGAGCAACAGACTGGCTGCGAGCGAAGCGGGCAGCCACCACCGCGCGGTGGCCGGCACGATGGCACGGCGCGCCTGTGTCAGGATGCGGCGGTCGGTATCGATAGCTGGCATGGCCGAAGTTGTTTCCAGCAGCCTGCGCCATGGCGCGCGATCGAATGGTTCCTCGTTTTTTGGATCCACGATTTCAGTCCACCGGCGCGTCGCCGCCGAGCGCCTCCTTCAGCTTGGCAACCGCATAGCGCAGCCGGCTCTTCGCCGTTTCCACGCCACTGCTGGTCTGTTCCGCGATCTCCGCCACCGACAACCCACCTTCGACATATAGAAGGAATGCAACGCGCTGTTCTTCCGGCAGGCCGGCCAGAGCCATCGCGAGACGGCCTTGTGTCTCGGCGAACACGGCTCCCGCATATGGCCCCTTTGCTGGCGCCTCCGCGGCCGCCTCGATTGCAAGCTCATCCGCCGTCTCAACTGCTGCGCGCCTGCCGGTCCTGCGCCAGTAATCCATGCAGCAGTTGTGCGCAATCCGGTAGAGCCAGGTGCTGAAACGCGCCGTCGCCCGGTAGCGCTTGCGGGCCGCGATCACGCGCGACCAGCATTCCTGGAACACGTCGTCCGTCGCTGCGGGATCACGCAGCAGCCGCCGGATGAATCTCCACAAGCCGGCGCGATTGCGCTGGTACAACTCCTCGAATGCGCGCGCATCGCCCGCGGCGTAGCGCAGCATGAGTTGCGCGTCGGCATCCCGTTCCTCCATCGCCGGCACTCTACGCTGGATAGCCGGACCTGCATCTGCTTGAACGCCTCGCCTGGGCCGGAGGTGTTCGTGAGTTGCGCAGACCGCTCATTTTCCTGGCTCAAACGGACTCACACGGCCGCTGTTTGGGGAAATGATATCTCTGTAACTAATTGTTTTCATTAATTTTTAGTCGACGCTCTCAAAAAAGATCAAAAAAGGGCTTGCATTAGTTACAGTGTTATAGTTCACTACAACACCAGAGGAGCCCAACAGTACATCGGAGACCGGCGAACTGCCGGACCGGAATCAGGCAAGACAAAGGAGAGCGTCATGTTCACGATGTTTGCAACCAGCGCCCGAATCACAGTCAGCACAGCCGCCGCCGCCGCGATCGTCGGCTTCGGTGCGCTGACACTGGACCAGGCCCACATTGCTTCGGCGCCCCGCGGCAGCGTTGAGATTGGCGAACTGAAGCTGATCGACACGGCCCCGGTCGCGTCCGTGACATTGCCGGAAGTCACCGTGATCGCGAAGCGCGAATCCGCGCAGCGCTACCTTGCGATCAGAGCCGAGCTTCCGGAAGTGGTAGTCGTTGCCAAGCGGCTGGGCTACATGATGGTCAATGCTCAGGCGCCAGCTCAGGACAATCGGTAAGTGTCACACGCTCTTGCACAGGTGCTCTGCTAAAGTAGTCTGGTAGCAAGCCAAACCACTTACAGCGCTGCTCATGGACACTAACTGGAACGAAAGCCTGCCGATCTACCGCCAGCTGCGCGACCGCGTAGTGGCGATGATCCTGGAGGGCGTCCTGAACGACGGTGATCCGCTGCCGTCGGTCAGAAGCGTAGCCGCCGAGTACCGTCTCAACCCTCTGACGGTGCTGAAGGGCTATCAACAACTCGTCGATGAGCGGCTGGTCGAGAAACGCCGTGGCCGAGGCATGTTCGTCACCGAGGGCGCACGACGCGCGCTCCTGAAGGACGAGCGACAGCATTTCCTGGACGAGGAGTGGCCAGGTATCGGCGCCAGGATCCAGCGACTGGGATTCGAGGCGCGCGAACTGCTGGAAGCCCTCGCAAAAGCGCCGCCTGCGGCGGCATCGACGCTGACAGCCGTCCGCGATGAAGAGCCGGAGGAGGGAGACAAGCGTGAATGACCTCATCGTGGCGCGCGGGCTAAGCAAGAGTTATGGCGCGACCCAGGCATTGAACGACGCGACATTCACGGTTGCCGCCGGCCGGATCGTCGGCCTGATCGGGCCGAATGGTGCCGGCAAGACTACCGCGCTGAAGGCCGTGCTCGGCCTCGCGCGATTCCAGGGCGAACTCTCGGTACTGGGCCTGGACCCATACCGCCAGCGTCACAAGCTGATGCAGGACGTCTGTTTCATCGCCGATGTCGCCGTGCTGCCGCGCTGGATCCGCGTACGCCAGCTGATCGACCTGGTGGCGGCGACGCACGGCAGATTCCGCCGCGATGTGTGCGAGCAGTTCCTGGCACGCAGCGACATCAAGCGCGACAGCCGCGTCAGGGAGCTGTCGAAGGGCATGGTGACGCAATTACACCTGGCGCTGGTGATGGCAATCGACGCGAAACTGCTGGTGCTGGACGAGCCGACGCTGGGGCTCGACATCCTGATGCGCAAGCAGTTCTACGAGACGCTGCTGAATGAATACTTCGACGAACAGCGGACGATATTCGTGACGACCCATCAGGTCGAGGAAATCGAGCACATCCTCACCGACCTGATATTCATCGATCGCGGCCGCATCGTGCTGGACGCCTCGATGGACGAGGTGCAGGAGAACTACGCTCAGGTGGCGGTGCGCCCGGAACAGCTGGCTGCCGCAAGGGCGCGGCAGCCGATCGCAGAACGCCAGGGCCTCGGGCGCACGCACATGCTGTTC
>JBAQWM010000090.1:0-10131 GCA_049298915.1 Steroidobacteraceae bacterium
GCGTCACCTTCGGCCAGAACTGCGTCCTGGTCGAAGGCCTGGGCGAGACGCTCGCGGTCGGCGCGCCGCTGACGCTCGAATCTCACCAGCTGTAGCGAACCCGGTAAGTCACGACCGCCTCGCCGTCCGCCGGAATCCGCACTGGGAACTCGATGCTGCGCGCGTCCTTCTTCTGCGACGGCGCAGACTGCGACAGCAGCTGCCATTGGCTCCAGCGATACAGATTTTCGCGCACGATGACATCGACCGCCTGCTCCTTGTGGTTTCGCACCTTGATTTCGAAGGCCTCTTCCATGACGCGGCCTTTCGAGTTCACTGTAAAGTCGGTCTGGCGCCGCTCGCCGACCACGTCGAAGGCGGTGCCGAGTTTCACGCGCAGATCCTCGTCCTTCGGCGTGTGGTCGATCTTGTCCTCGCCGATGAATTCCAGGCTGCCGTCCGCCTTGTCCTGCTGCGAGACGCGGATGCGGCCGGCGGGCAGAGGCATGCCGAGACCCGAGGCCTTGTCATTCCTGAGTGTCAGCCACACGTCGACCTTCGTGTTCGAGCTCGGGCCCATCTCCCTCTCGAGCATCAGCCCGCCGTAGTAGCCCAGTCCCTCCGCCCCGTAGTAAACGAGCTGCTTCCTGGCGGGGACGCGGGTCGCGGCGTCGAACAGTTCGATCTGCTTGGTCGAGTTGTTGGGGATCGTCGCCGGCCGGCCGAGCGTGTAGAGGTGATACTCGAAGAAGGACTTCTCCTCGAAGCCTGGCGGCGCGGCAGCCATCGCCGAGACTTCGAATGTCCGCATCTGGAGGGCCTTCCGGTCCGGCTGCACGCGATTGACATCGCCCGCGATCAGCTTGAGCTTTGCGTCCTGGTAGCTGGCTCCCGACTGGTTCAGGAGGCTCACCCAGGCGCCCACGTCCACGAAGCCCGAATTCGCATCCGCGCCTTCCGTGAAGACCAGGTTGTAGTCCGTCCACCAGGTGATGCCGCCGGTCTGGTAGGAAACGCGGGCGCGGTGACTGCCGCCCCTGGCAGCCAGCAGATCCCATTCGAGCGTGGGCCGCGTGATCAATCCGCCCGGCAGTTCGCCGAATTTCATGCCATTCCAGTTGCGCAGCGCGTGGATCTGCCCGTCATCGCCGCGCAGCACCAGGCCGTCGTTGGCGGAGAGCAGCGTGCCCTCGGTGAGCTTGACGCCATCGCCCTCCGTGCTCTCCACGCTGACCCTGCGATCGACGTAACGCGACAGGAGCTTCTCGGTGCTCACCAGGTCGAACTGGAAATTCTGCTCCAGCACCTTGGTGCCGGCGGGGTCGGTCAGCGAGCGGAACTGCACGGTGGTCGGATCGAGGAGCGCCGCCACGTCCGTGAATTTCAGCGTACTGCGCCCGCGCTCCAGCTCCAGGTCGCGGTCCACGCGCACCAGCGCAAAACCGGGCAATGCGCTCGCCTGCGGCGTGCCCATACCGGGCAGCGGACGGTACCACTCGGCCGGGATGCCACCCGGCTCTGCCGAGCTGTAGACCGTCAGCGCGGTCTGTGGATCGGCCGCCAGCGCGGATGCAGCCAGCAGGCCACCGGCCAGAAACAGGTGGATGCGGGCGGGCGACGATGTCATGTGGGGCACTCCTTGGTCTCTGGACGCATAGAATAAACGCAGCGAGCCATGGAGTCGGGTCAATGCAGGCGCTCCGAATCGCAATTCGACTGCGATCAGCCCTGGCGCAAGGTGCTGATCGGCGGATGGTTTATCACGCCGCGCGCAGCGAAGGTGCCGGCGCCGCCGACGATCGCGGTACCTGCCGCAAGACCGATGACCCACACCCAGGGATCGAGCGTGTACTCCAGATCGAATAGCTGCGTCGCGAGCAGCCAGCCCGCCAGCGTCGCGGCCAATGCCGCCAGCGTACCCGACAGCATGCCGAGCGCCGCGAATTCCGAGGCGACACCGGCAAGAACCACGCGCCGGCTCGCGCCGAGTGTCCGGAGCATGGCGCTCTCGTAGCGGCGCTCGTCGCGGGTCGCCTGGATCGCGGCGAGCAATACCATGATGCCGGCGGCGAGCGTGAACAGGAACACGTACTGCACCGCGAGCGCGGCACGCTCCATGATGTCGCGCACCTGCGCGAGGATCGCGTCGATGTCGAATATGGACACCGACGGGAAGCGTCGCACCAGGTCCGCCAGCAGCGGCCGCTGCTCCGGCCTGAGCCGCATGCTGGTGAGCCAGGTGCCGACCAGGCCGTCGAGCGTGCCGGGCGAGAAGACCAGGAAAAAGTTGGGCTGGAACCCGTCCCACTGGACTTCACGGAAGTTCGAGATTTCCGCATCGAGCGCTTCGCCGGCGACGTCGAAACTCAGTCGGTCGCCGAGCTCGAGCGCGAGTTCCTCCTGGTATTCGGTCGTGACCGAAACCAGTTTCCGCCCGCGATCCGCCCCGGTCCACCAGCGACCCTCGACGATGCGGTTGTCGCGCTGCAGGTCCTCGGCCCATGACAGATTCTGCTCGCGCTCGGCGAAGCCACGCCCACGATCCGTCTGCAGCGCGAGTTCGTCCACCCCCCGCCCGTTGATCGCCGTCAGGCGGGCGCGGACCATCGGGAACAGGTTTGGAGCCGGGAGACCGCGTTCGCTGATGAATTCGGCGAATGCCCCGGTGTCGGCCGCCGGGATATTGACCAGGAAGAAATTCGGCGTGTCCTCGGGCAGGCTCGCGCGCCAGTCGTCCAGCAGGTCCTTGCGCACGACCGCGAGCAGCAGCAGCACCATGAGCCCCAGGCCGAAGGCGACCACCTGCACGATGCTTTCGCGGCCGCGACGCGCCAGGTTTGCGAGTCCATAGCGCCAGGCTATGCCGACGGCGCCACGCATGCGCCCCGCCAGGCGCACCAGCAGCCAGCCGGCGCCGGACAGCACCGCGAGCGTCCCGCCGACTCCGGCGGCAACGAAAGCGACCAGCCGGCCGTCGCGCACCAGCCAGTACAGCACCGCGAGCAGCGCAGCGAGCGCCAGGCCATAGGACAGCGAGTAACGCAGCGGCGGCGGCTCGAGATTCCGGCGCAGCACGCGCGCCGGCGGCACGCGCTTCAATTGCAGCATGGGCGGCAGCGCGAATCCGACCAGGATCGCGAGCGCGGTGACCATTCCCATCAGCACCGGGGCCGCGGTCGGCGGCGGGAGGTCCGCGCGCACGATGCCGGCCAGGAGCCAGGCCAGGATTTCCTGCGCGAGAAAGCCGAGCAGGCTGCCGCCGGCGGCTGCAAGCAGTGCGAGCAGCCCCAGTTCGATCACGGTGACCTGCAGCACCAGCGCCTGCGGCGCGCCCAGGCATTTCATCACCGCCACATTGTCCAGATGCCGCTGGGTGTAGCGGCGGGCCGCCATGGCGACCGCGACCGCCGCCAGCAGCACGGTGATCAGTGCCGAAAGATTGAGGAATCGTCCTGCGCGCTCGGTGGACGAGCGGATCTGCGGGCTCGCCTCCGCGACATCCACCAGCCGCTCGCCGGGCCGGCGCCGCTCCTCGAGCTGGGTCTTGAAATCGCGGATCGCCGCGGGTTCGCCGGCAAAGAGCAGCGACCAGGTCACGCGGCTGCCGGGGCCAAGCAGTTCCGTGGACTCGAGATCGGCCAGACCGATCAGCAGCGATGGGGCGAGATCCACGAATGCCGAGCCCTGGTCGGGCCGGTAGTCCAGCACCCGGGTCACGGCGAAGCTGGTCGCGCCCACGTTGACGCGCTCACCGACCCGGGCGCCCAGACGCGCCAGCAGGCGCGAATCGAGCCAGGCCTCGCCGCGCCCGGGGAGCGCGGAGGTTTCGCGCGCGGGCTCGAACGGCGCCGCGGAAATTCTGAGCCGGCCACGCAGGGGGTAGCCGGGACCGGCGGCGCGCAGCGATGTGAGCGCCGAGTCTTCGCCGAAGAAGACCACGCTCGGGAACGAAACCGTGGTTGCCGTCGCGATGCCACGCTCCTCCGCGAGGACCGCGTATCCGGGACCGAGCGGCTGGCCCGACTGCAGGCGAAGATCGGCGGCCAGCACCTCGGACGCCCGCAATACCACGGCCTGCGCGATGCGATCCGTGAAAAAGCCGACCCCGGTCAGCGCCGTGACGGCGACGAGGAGCGCGGCGAGCAGCACCGCGAGTTCTCCCGAGCGCCAGTCGCGCAGCAGTGCGAGGAGTGCAAAGCGCAGGGCGCGCACTTCAGCTGCTCCGGTTCAATGCACGAGCCTGCCGGCGTCCAGCTCGATGACACGGCTGCAGCGCCCGGCGATTTCGCGATCGTGGGTAACGAGCACCAGCGTCGTGCCGGAGGCGGCATTGAGGTCGAACAGGAGCTGCATCACGCGCGCGCCGGTCGCGGTATCGAGATTGCCGGTGGGCTCGTCGGCGAACAGCACCGAGGGCCTGGTCACGAAGGCGCGCGCGATGGCGACGCGCTGCTGCTCGCCGCCGGAGAGCTGGCGCGGGTAGTGCCCCAGCCGGCTATCCAGCCCGACCTGCCCCAGCACCTCGCGCGCGGCGGCGCGCGCATCCGGGCGCCCGGCAAGTTCGAGCGGCAGCATCACATTCTCCAGCGCCGTCAGAGACGGGATCAGGTGAAATGACTGGAACACGAAGCCGACATGGCGGGCACGCGCGGCGGCGCGCCCGTCTTCGTCGAGCGCTGACAATTCGACGCCTTCGAGCCAGACCGCGCCCGCGCTCGGCTCATCGAGACCTGCGAGCAGCGCAAGCAGCGTGGACTTGCCGGCGCCGGAGGCGCCGACCACGGCGACCGACTCGCCGGCGCCGACCCGCAGGCTGACGTCATCAAGGATGGCCAGCATTCCCTCCGGGCTGCTAACCTGCTTGCCCAAACTCCTGGCTTCGAGGACTGTCTTTCTGTTCATGCGTCTGGTCCTGGCACTCGCGATATGTTTAATGGCCGTCGTGCCGTTGCCGGCGCGGGCCGCGGAACCGCCCGTCATCCTGGTGGTCGGCGATTCCCTGTCGGCCGGCTACGGGCTGCTGCCCGGGCAGGGCTGGGTGGCATTGCTGCAGCAGCGGCTGAAGGGCGAAGGTTACGGTTACCGCGTGGTCAATGCCAGCGTGACCGGCGAGACCACGGACGGCGGCGCGCAGCGGCTCGACCGCGCACTGGCCCTGCACCATCCCGCAGTCGTGATCATCGAGCTGGGCGGCAATGACGGCCTGCGCGGCCTGCCGGTCTCGCGGGTCGGCGCAAACCTGGAATTACTGGTCATGAAGAGCCGCGCCGCGGGCGCGGCCGTACTGCTGGTCGCAATTCGCGTGCCGACCAATTACGGGCCGCGTTATGCGGGCTCATTCCAGAAGATCTACACGGATCTCGCGACCCGTTACCGGATCGGCCTGGTGCCATTCCTGTCGGACCAGATGGCGGTGGATCTCGCGCTGTTCCAGCCGGATGGCATCCACCCGAATGCCCAGGCACAGCCGATGCTGCTCGAAAATCTCTGGCCGCAGCTGGTACCGCTCCTGCAGCGCGGCCGATGAACGCTGCCGCCTACTGGCTCAGGGACTATCCGCCGGGCGTGCCGGCCGAGATCGAACCGGATTCCGTGCGGTCGCTGAAACAGATGTTCGAGGACGCCTGCAGCCAGTACGCGGCGGACCCGGCGGTCTCCAATATGGGCCGCACGCTCAGCTATCGGGAACTCGACGAGCAGTCGCGGCGTTTTGCCACCTGGCTGCAGAAGCGGGCGGGGCTTCGCAAGGGCGATCGCGTGGCCCTGATGATGCCTAACATCCTGCAATATCCGATCGCGATCATCGGCACGCTGCGCGCCGGCTGCACGGTGGTCAATGTCAATCCGCTCTACACCGCGCGCGAACTCGAACATCAGCTGAATGACTCCGGCTCGACCGTGATCGTGATCTTCGAGAATGCCTGCGCCGTGCTCGAGCAAGTCATCGCCCGGACCAGGCTGCAGCAGGTCATCGTGACGGGTATCGGCGACCTGCTCGGTTTTCCGAAGGGGCCGGTCACGAATTTCGTGATCCGTCGTGTCAGGAAGATGGTGCCGCCGTGGAAGCTGCCGGGCGCGGTGCGCTTCAACGACATCCTGAAGGCGGGCGGACCGCTGGCACTCGATCCGGTGGACGTGAACGGCGAGGATATCGCCTTCCTGCAGTACACCGGCGGCACGACCGGCGTGTCGAAAGGTGCGGTGCTGACGCACCGCAACCTGGTCGCCAACACGCTGCAGGTCGTCGCGTTCATGCCGGAACTCAAGGACACCCCGAACCCGGTCGTCATCACGGCGCTGCCGCTGTACCACATCTTTGCGCTGACCTCGAACTTCCTGGTGTTCACGCGCGTCGGCGGTCACAACGTCCTGATCACGAATCCGCGCGATCTTCCGGGTTTTGTCGCGGAACTGCGCCGGGTCCGTTTCACATTCATCACCGGCGTCAACACGCTGTTCAATGCGCTACTGAACACGCCGGGCTTCGACCGGCTGGATTTCAGCTCGCTGAAGATCGCGCTCGGCGGCGGCATGGCGGTGCAGGCGGCGGTGTCCGAGCGCTGGCGGCAGGTGACCGGCCGCCACATCTGCCAGGGCTGGGGGCTCACCGAGTCCTCGCCGGTCGGCACCGCGAATCTGCCGGCTTCGACCGAGTTCACCGGTTCGATCGGTTATCCGCTCCCCTCCACCGAGATCTCGATCCGCGACGACGACGGCAATCCGCTGCCGACCGGCTCGGTCGGCGAGATCTGCCTGCGCGGGCCGCAGGTCATGCGCGGTTACTGGAATCGGCCCGACGAGACCGTGCAGGTCATGCTGCCGGGCGGCTGGCTGCGGACCGGCGATATCGGCCGCATGGACGAGCGCGGGCAGACTTACCTCGAGGACCGCAAGAAGGACATGATCCTGGTGTCCGGCTTCAATGTCTATCCCAACGAGGTGGAGGGCGTCGTCGCCCGGATGCCGGGCGTGCTCGAGGTCGCCGCGGTCGCGCAACCGGACGAGAAATCCGACGAGGTCGTCGCGCTGTTCGTCGTCAGGAAAGACCCGGCGCTCAGCAGCGAACAGATCATCGAATTCTGCAAGCGCGATCTGACCGGCTACAAGGTTCCGCGCGCCGTCTATTTCCGCAATGAACTGCCGAAGACGAATGTCGGCAAGATCCTGCGCCGCACGCTGCGCGACGAATTGAGGAATGCCCAGGCGCCCTGAGCTGGTCGATCGGCTCAGCGGTGGTATTGCGGCGAGAATTCATGCACCGCCGCGATCATTGCCGCCACGTGTTCCGGATCCGTTTCGGGCTGGACGCCGTGGCCCAGATTGAAAACATGCCCGTGTCCGTGGCCATAACTCTCGAGCACGCGCGCCACTTCGCTGCGGATCCGTTCCGGCGGCTGGTGCAGGAGATCCGGATCCAGATTTCCCTGTAGCGCGACGCGATCGCCGGTCGCCTTGCGCGCGGCGGACAATTCAGTCGCCGAATCGATGCCGAGCGCATCCGCGCCGCTCCCCGCAATGCGGGAGAGCCAGATGCCGCCGCCCTTCGTGAACAGGATCACCGGCACCCGCCGGCCTTCCGGCTCGCGCGCGAGGCCGTCCAGGATCTGCTGCATGTACGCGAGCGAAAACTCCAGGTAGTCCGGCGTCGCGAGCGCGCCGCCCCAGGTGTCGAAGACCATCACTGCCTGCGCGCCGGCCGCAATCTGCGCATTCAGATACGCGGTCGTGGCGCGTGCGATCTTGTCGAGCAGCGTGTGCAGCGTCCGCGGCTCGGCGCTGAGCAGCCCGCGGATCCGCGGGAAATCCCTGCTCGAACCGCCCTCGACCATGTAGGTCGCAACGGTCCAGGGTGAGCCGGCAAATCCGATCAGCGGCACGCGACCGGCGAGTTCCCGCCGGATCAACCGGACCGCATCCAGCACGAATCGCAATCTGTCGTCCGGATCAGGTACCGGCAGTGCCTGAACGTCGGCTTCATTGCGCACCGGCCGCGCGATGCGCGGTCCCTCGCCCTCCGCGAAGCCAAGACCGAGATCCATCGCATGCGGGATGACCAGGATGTCGGAAAAGAGGATAGCCGCATCCAGCGGATAGCGCTCCAGCGGCTGCAGCGTCACTTCGCAGGCAAGTTCGGGGTTGGTGCACAGCCCCATGAAACTGCCGGCCTTCGCGCGCACGGCGCGGTATTCCGGCAGGTAGCGCCCCGCCTGACGCATGATCCATATTGGCGTCCGATCCACGGGCTGGCGCATCAGTGCGCGCAGCAGCCGGTCATTCCCCTGCTGCGCGCTCATCGGCCGGGAAACAGGCCAGCGATGGTGGCCTGAATCTGTTCCGCCGCTGCCCGCGGCTCGGTAGCGTCGCGGATCGGCCGCCCGACCACGATATAGTCCGCGCCATTGCCGAATGCCTCGGCTACACCGACGACGCGTTTCTGGTCGTCGGCAGGCCGGTTCTCCACCGGCCTGATGCCCGGCGTGACCACGATCAGGCGATCGTCCACGCCGGCGCGCAGCATTTTTGCCTCCAGACCGGAGGAAACGACACCGGCGCAGCCGGCCTCGAGTGCGCGGCGCGCGCGCGACAGCACGAGTTGCCCGACGTCGCAACTGAATCCAAGGTCATCGAGATCGCCGCGATCGAGGCTGGTCAGCGCGGTGACGGCGAGAATTCCGACATCGCCCGCGCTCGCAGCGGCCGCCTCCATGATCGACTGGTTGCCATGCACGGTCGCGAATGTCACGCCTCGATTGCGCAGCTTGCGCACGGCCGCGGCGACCGTGGCCGGCACATCGAAGAACTTGAGGTCCACGAAAACGCGCTTGCCCCGGCCGACCATCCAGTCCAGCAACTCGAACATGTTGCCGGACATGAAGAGCTCCAGTCCGAGCTTGTAGAAGGACACGGATTCGCCGAGCGTGTCGGCGAGCCGGCGCGCGGCGCTGCCATTCTCCACGTCCATGGCGAATATCAGCCGTTCCCGCGCGGGTATCCCGGTCCTGGTCACCGTGTCTCCTTCGATTGGACGCGCGATGGTATCAAACCGCGGCCGAGATGCGCGCATGTTCCTGGAATGCGTAGCGATCCGTCATTCCGGCCACATAGTCGGCGACCCCGCGGGCTCGCCCGCCCTTGCCACCCACGGCCTCCATCGCAAGCGCCGCTTCACAGTGTTCCGCCGGCATCCGCGTCACGTCCTCCATGAATGCCTCGAACAGATCGCGCAGCACCCGGGCCGAGCCGCTGCGCTGCGATTCGAGACGCTCGTGCCGGTAGAGCCGCTGGCGCAGGAATTTCTTGAGTTCCAGGTGCTCTGCGCCCCTCGCCTCGGAAAACCCCGCCAGCGGATGCGGCATGGCACGCACGGCGTCGATGTCCGCCGGTCTTGCCTCGGCCAGGCGCGCTGCGGTCGCCTCGATCAGGTCTCCCACCACATCGCCGATCATGCGCCGCCCGATCTCATGGATCATGCGCCGCTCCGGCAGTTGCGGGTACGCGGCGCTGACGGTCGCATGGTGGCGGGCGAACAGGGTCACTTCCCGCAGGTCCTCGATTGTCACGAGACCCGAGCGCAGGCCGTCATCCACATCGTGATTGTTGTAGGCAATCGCGTCGGCCAGGTCCGCGATCTGGGCCTCGAGACCAGGCTGCCGGCGCTCGATGAAGCGGCGGCCGATCTCGCCAAGCAGCCGCGCATTGGCCAGCGAGCAATGCTTCAGGATCCCTTCGCGGGTCTCGAAGGTGAGGTTGAGGCCGCGAAATTCCGCATGGCGCTCCTCGAGTTCATCCACGACCCTGAGCGACTGCAGGTTGTGCTCGAACCCGCCATATTCGCGCATGCACTCGTTCAGTACGTCCTGGCCCGCGTGACCGAATGGCGTATGGCCGAGGTCGTGCGCCAGGCTGATCGCCTCCGTCAGTGGTTCCGAAATAGCCAGCGCGTTCGCGACCGAGCGGGCGATCTGCGCAACCTCCAGCGAGTGCGTCAGGCGAGTGCGGTACATGTCGCCTTCGTGGTTGATGAAGACCTGCGTCTTGTAGATCAGGCGCCGGAATGCGTTCGAATGCACGATGCGGTCGCGATCGCGCTGGAACTCGCTGCGATAGGCGGCCGGCGGCTCGCGATGGCGGCGCCCGCGCGAGGTGGCGACC
>JBAQWM010000091.1:0-19430 GCA_049298915.1 Steroidobacteraceae bacterium
GGATGGGCGGGTGCGCGCAATGCGATCGTCGACTGCCCGCCGGTGACGCCCGCCGGCACATCGCCCGCCTTTGGCAGCACGATCGTCAGCGGACCCGGCCAGAATGATTCGGCCAGGCGTCTGGCGACATCGGGAAGCTCGGCAATCCATTCCCGCGCGGCCGCGAGACTGCTGACATGAACGATCAGCGGGTGACCGGACGGGCGGCCCTTGGCCGCGAATATCCTGGCGACCGCGGAGGGATTTCGTGCATCCGCACCGAGCCCATAGACGGTTTCCGTCGGGAACGCCACGAGCTCGCCTGCATTCAGCAGCGCGACGGCCTCCAGGATCCGGGCGGGGTCGGGCAACATGGACGGATGATAAATGGCGCGCGCGGGCGCCGCCCTCAGTCGAGTGGAATGCGCCGCCAGCCGGCCGCATCGCGGCGCAGCTCATAAGCGGGCCAGTAATGCCGGTCCAGGCGCAGCGTCACAACTTCGACGCTGTCATTCCAGCTTACCGTCTTCAGGCGCAGCGACGAATGATCCGGACGCCCCGAGACCGCGCGTATGAACGAGTCGAGATCGGGCACCGGGATGCCATCGACTTCCGTGATGCGCCGGCCGGCCCACAGTTTGTAGCGCGAGGCGGGTGAACCGTACATGAAGAACGCGATGAATATTCCGTCCGCCCGGATGCCGCGCTGTGCCGCCATCGCCCGATGCGGCTCCTGCAATGTCGCACCGGCCCAGATCAGCACGCGCTCGACGTCGCGCCCCGACAGCGGCACGGTTTCGAGCGCCACCACGCGTTCGGTGCCAGAGCGCCACAGCGTCAGTTCGACGCGCATTGCATGCACGGCCGCGCCGACGTCGCTGAAGCTGTTGACGACGCTGCCGTCGACCGCGAGCAACAGGTCTCCCGGCACCAGGCTGAGAGCGGCGGGCGAGCCCGCCACCAGCCGCTCGATCGTCAGCACCTGGCGCTGCTGCGGGCTGTGCGCCGTCAGCCGATCGATCCAGTCTTCACTGAGCCCGAGCCGGCGCGCCTCCGCCAGCGATAACAGGCCGAATTCCGCTTCGACGGAATAGAGCGGCCGGCCATCGCGCGCATGCTCGAGCATTTCCCGGACCAGCCTCGCCGGGATGCCCATATTCTGCTGTTCGAGCTCCCGACCGTTCTCGAAGGCGAAGCTCGACCACAGCGCCACCACGTCGCCGCGGCGGTCGACCATCAGGCCGTCGAATTCCGCGGGCCCGTTGACCAGATTGATGACTTCCAGATTGGCGTCGCGGAATTGCAGCGTGCGCGACAGCGGGAAGGCGACCGGGCCGGTCGATGCGACGATCGCCTGCTGTGAGAGCACGCGGTTGTCGGCGCTCAGCCCTATGACGGTGACCGACTCGCCGGTGACCGGAAGGCGCTCGCCGAAGCGCGCCGCTCGTACTGGGGTATCGCCGAGCTGCTCCGGGTCGTAACGTACGATCGCGAGATTGTGCAGTGGGTGCACATACTCGACCCAGCCATCCACTTCGATGGTGCCGGCAAAGGTCAGGCGCACGTCGCCGATGGCGACCGGCACGGTGTTGCGATCCACCGCCACGAGTCCCCGCGCCGCGTCGATGACCGTGCCAGTGCCGTGGTAATTGCGCTCGGTCACGCCGGACACCGAGTACGGCATGCTGAACTCGACCTGCACCAGCGACGGCACGATCGCATCGACCAACCGGTCGCCGGTACGCGCAAACTGCGTCGTGCCGGGCTGCGGCGGCGGTGCGTCCGGGCCGGCAGGCACGGACTCGCACGGCCACAGACCGATGGAATCGTCGCGCACGCAATGGCGCACCGGGAACCAGTCGCGGTCGATGCGCAGCGACTTGAGCTGCTGCGCGCGGGTCTCGTCCATCGTGAAGTGACGCACCGTCACGCGCTGCCCGTCGCCGAGCGTGCGAAAGACCGCCAGCGCGTCCGCCAGGTCGCTCATCGGCCGCCCGTCGAGTTCGCTCAGCACTGCACCGCGCGGGATGCCGGCGGAACCGAACACGTAGCCGGGATTCGCCACATAGACGCCGGCGACCGGCACATTCATGTGGCGCGCCATCTGCCAGGAAAGCGTATGCAGGACGCCGTCGCCGATTTCCAGGTACTCGGCGGGCGTAATCGCGCGCAGATCCTGCACCGGCAGCCGGAAGGTCCGCGCTTCGCCGCCGCGCACGATCGCGAGTTCGAGCTCGACGCCCACATTATCGTCGAGCAGCGCATCCAGCGAATCGAAGTCGGCGACCGGCCTCCCGTCGATGGTCACCAGTATGTCGCCCACGTCGAGCTGGCCAAAGGCCGCGGCTCCCGGCTGCACCTCGGTGACGACGAGCATGCCGGTGCGCGCCGGGGCGATCCTGCGCGCCTCGGCCTCGACGGCGGAAGGCAGGCCGAGGCGGCGCAGCTCATCGTAGGGTGTATAGCGGAATATGGTCTGCAGTGAGCCGCGGCTAACTTCCATGCCGGCCTGCAGCAGCGCAAGCGCGCGCACGATGCGCGGCAGCGGCAGGTAGAAGCTCGACGCGGCCCCGGTCGAGCCGCCCGCATTCAGCGCCACCACGCGGCCCTCGATATCGATGACCGGCGAACCCGATGAGCCGCCCGAGGTGCCGGAGGCGGCCTGGTAATAGAACGTGTTGAAATCGTTGTACTTGCCGGCGCCGTAGTCCGGCGCCTCACGATCGAGCCGCGCGAGCGTGCCGGCGAGTATCGACAGCTGCTCGCCGGCGTCATTGCCCACCACGCGGATCTCGACGCCCACCTGTGCGCCGGCCGGGTAAAGCGGCAGCTCCGCCGGCTCGATGAATTTCAGTTTCGACGGATCGTAGCGATAGACGCCGAAATCGTGGACCGGATCCCTGTAGACCGGCTTCAGCTCGACTTCCTCGCGGTTGATGAATGTCGCGAGAGCCGTCACCGGCCCTGGCGTCACGACATGGCGATTGGTCAGGATCAGGCCGCGCTTCGCATCGACGACGAAACCGGTTGCCTGTGAGGACGCGTTCCAGTCGGTATCGAATGCACGTGCCGCGTCCACCTGGATCGCGACGACGGCGCTCGATATTCGTTCCAGCGTCCTGGTCCACCCGGGTGCGGCCTCCTGCGAGGCCGCCGGCGCCAATGGCAGCAGGATGAGCGCGGCCAGCAGCAGCCAGCGCATGCAGTGATCAGTCGAACCGGTAGTGGAATGCCGCATGAAACCGCTCTTTGAATTCGCCCGGGGCAAGTTTGTGGCACTGGGTGCCGGCACACGAGATCTTGATGGAGCCCAGCAATGACGCGATGCGGCCGCTGGTTTCCCAGTCGAATCCGCGCATCAGGCCATACAGCAATCCGGCCCGGTAGGCGTCACCGCAACCGGTCGGATCGATCACCTGCGGGGCCCGCACTGCCGGCACTTCGATGGTGGAGCCGCCGGTATGAATCAGCGAGCCCTCGGGACCGCGCGTGACCACATAGGCATTGACCCGGGCCGCGAGTTCCCGGGTCGAGAGCCCGGTGCGTTCCTGCAGCAATAGTCCCTCGTAATCGTTGACGGTCACCCAGGCGGCCTGATCGATGAAGGCTTCGAGCTCCTGGCCGCCGAACAGCGGCAGGGCCTGGCCAGGATCGAATATGAACGGAATGCCGGCACGCGCGAATTGCGCGGCATGCACGATCATGCCTGCGCGCCCGTCCGGCGCCAGAATGCCGATGGTGATGCCGGCGCCGGCCGGCACCGCGAGCTGGTGGGAATGATTCATTGCGCCGGGATGGAACGCCGTGATCTGGTTCGCGTCCATGTCGGTCGTGATATACGCCTGCGCCGTATATTCATTGTCGAATACGCGCACATATCGCGACGACATGCCATTGCAGTCGAGCCATTCCTGGTACGGCTGGAAGTCGTGGCCGACCGCACCCATCGCATCCGCCTCACCATCGAGCAATCTGATGTTGTAGGCGATATTGCCGGCGCAGCCGCCGAAATTGCGCCTGAGTGTCGGCACCATGAACGAGACATTCAGCATGTGGATGCTGTTCGCGAGGATCTGGTCGCGAAACCGGCCCGGATAGACCATGACCGTGTCGTAGGCCAGCGAACCGCAGATCAATGCCGTCATTGCAACCCCACGCCGCGATCAGTTCCGGTCCAGCAGGATGAGCGCCCAGGCCAGCGCCAGGATCCCGAAGGCGACGAATACGGCTGCCGACCCGAGCTCTTTCGCCATGCCGGACAGCGGATGCCGTTCAGCGCCGATCCGGTCCACCACCGCCTCGATACCGCTGTTCAGGAGTTCGAAGCCGAGCACCAGCAGCATCGGGGCAACCAGCAGCAGGCGCTCGACTCCCGTCTCGCCCAGCCACAGTCCCAGCGGCACGACGACGCATGCCAGCAGGCACTCCTGGCGAAATGCCTCTTCCCCGCGCCAGGCGGCCGCAAACCCGCGCATGGTGCTGCCGAAGGCGCCGATCAGCCGCGCCGCGCCATTCTTCTTTTCAGGTCGCGCGATCAAGCGCCCGCCGGCTTCCAGGCCACGTCGAGCTGCTTCGCCGCGCGCACGTCGTCGAGGCGCCGCACCGGCAGCGTATGCGGCGCCGACTTGACCAGCGCCGCATCCGTTTCAGCTTCGCGCCGGATTTCCGTCAGTGCATCCACGAAACCGTCCAGTTCCTCGCGCGTCTCGGTCTCGGTCGGCTCGATCAGCAGGCATTCCGGCACCAGCAGCGGGAAATAGGTGGTCGGCGCATGGAAACCGTAGTCCAGCAGCCGCTTGGCGAAATCCATCGTCGTGACGCCGAGTTCCCGCGCCTGGCGGCGCAAGGTGATGATGAACTCATGGCTGGCGCGGCGGCCGGGATAGGCCGCATCGAAACCCGCCTGGCGCAGGCGCGCCAGCAGGTAATTCGCGTTCAGCGTCGAATACTCGCCGACCCGGCGCATGCCCTCGGCTCCCAGGATTCGCATGTAGACCCAGGCCCGCAGCAGCACGCCGGCATTGCCCATGAAACCCGACAGCCGGCCGATCGACTGCGGCAGTTCGCATTCGTCGACCCAGCGATAGCGTTCGCCGTCGCGACCGACGATGGGGACCGGGAGGAATTCCAGCAGTCGCTTGCCGACGCCGACCGCGCCCGAACCCGGGCCGCCGCCGCCGTGCGGTGTCGAGAAGGTCTTGTGCAGATTCATGTGGATCACGTCGAAGCCCATGTCGCCGGGGCGGACCTTGCCGAGGATCGCGTTGAGATTGGCGCCGTCGTAATACAGCAGCCCGCCGGCCGCGTGCACCTTGCGCGCGATCTCGACGATGCGCCTTTCGAAGACGCCGAGCGTGCTCGGATTCGTCAGCATGATGCCGGCCGTCGCGGGCGACAGCACGGCATCGAGCGCCGTCAGATCCACATCGCCATCGGGCAACGACGCGATTTCGCGGATCTTCATGCCGCACATGGTCGCGGTCGCGGGATTGGTGCCGTGCGCGGCATCCGGCACGATGATTTCGTTCCGCGCCAGGTCGCCGCGCGCGCGGTGATAGGCGCGGATCATCGCGACGCCGGCGAACTCGCCCTGCGCGCCGGCCATCGGCGTCAATGACACGCCGGCCATGCCGGTAACGGCCTTCAGCATCTCCTGCAATTCGAACATGCAACCCATGAACCCCTGACCCGTGCTCGCTGGCGCAAGCGGGTGACGGCCCAGGAATTCCGGCAGCATCGCCAGCGAATTGCAGGCCTTCGGGTTGTACTTCATCGTGCAGGAACCGAGCGGGTAGAACTGCGTGTCGATGCTGAAATTCATCTGCGAGAGCCGCGTGTAGTGGCGCACCACCTGCAGCTCGGAAACTTCCGGCAGCGCGGGGCGCGCACGGCGCCGGAACTGCGCCGGCAGACCGGCCTCCATCGGCGGGGGATGCTGTGCGGTCGCAGCGCGTCCGCTGCGCGACAACTCGAAGATCAGGGGCTCGGGCCGCTTCTTCATGCCGCTGCTCATGCGGCCGCCGCGCGACCGAGCAGGCGAGCAAGTGTCCGCGCGTATGCCGCGATGTCGGTGCTGGTGCGGGTCTCGGTCGCGCAGACCAGGAGCGCAGGCCCGAGTTCGGGATAGTGGCGTGCAAGGTCCTGGCCACCGATGATGCCTTCCGCCGCGAGCGCCTCGAGTAACGGTGCGACCGGCCGGTCGAGCAGCAGCACGCCTTCATGGAAGCGCGGGCCCGCAAATGCCGCGCGCACCCCGGGGACTGCAGAGAGCGCTGCGACCAGCTCGCGCGTACGCGCAACACAGGCGCTTGCGACCCGCTCCAGGCCAACCGGGCCGAGCAGCGCCAGATGGATCGTCGCGGCGGTCATCAGCAGGCCCTGATTCGTGCAGATATTCGATGTCGCCTTGCCGCGGCGGATGTGCTGCTCGCGCGCCTGCAGTGTGAGCGTAAAACCCGGTTTGCCCTCCAGATCGACAGTCCGGCCGACGATGCGGCCCGGCATCTGCCGCACATGCTCGCTGCGCGTCGCCATGAAGCCGACATAGGGTCCACCCGATGACAGCGGCACGCCGAAGGGTTGCGCCTCGCCGCAGGCGATGTCGGCGCCGCTGTCCCCCCATTCGCCCGGAGGCACGAGCAGTGCCAGCGCCACCGGATTGACGGCGGCGATGATCAATGCGCCATTCGCGCGCGCCCAGCGCGAAAGCGCATCCACGTCCTCGAGCTGGCCGAAGAAGTTCGGCTGCTGGATCACCAGTGCCGTGATGTCCTCGCCCGTATAGCGGGCAAGCGCTTCTGGAATCGTCGTTCCATGTTCGGTGCAGTAGGGCAGTTCCTCCAGCACCAGGCCCTGACCCCCGGTAATGACGCCCGCCACCCGCCGCCAGGTCGGATTGACAGTGCATGGCAGCAGGATACGCGCGGATTCAGAGCGGCGGTTCGCCCGTACTGCCATCAGGCAGGCTTCGGCGAGCGCGGACGCACCGTCGTACAGCGAGGCGTTCGAGATCTCCATGGCGGTCAGTCCGGCGATCATCGACTGGAATTCGTACATGATCTGCAGCGTGCCCTGGCTGGCCTCGGCCTGATAGGGCGTGTAGGAACTGTAGATCTCGCCGCGCGTCGTCAGCGCCCATACCGGCGCCGGGATATGGTGCTCATAGGCGCCCGCACCGATGAAGTTGAGCGGCCTGCCGTCGCTGGCGCCGCGCTCGGCCACCACGCGCGCCACTTCCATCTCGGACATTCCCGCCGGCACGCCCGGCAGCGAGTCCACGCGCAGCTCCTTCGGAATCTCGTCGAACAGCTGGTCGATGCCTTCGACGCCGATGCTGTCGAGCATTGCACTCACGTCCTCGCGGGTATGCGGGATATATGGCATTTTCAGCCCGCCGCGGCGACTTCTGCGGCGTACGTCGCCGCGTCGAGCAGATTCGCTCCGCCCGCATCGCCGGTCGGCCGCAGCCGCAGAATCCAGCCCTGCCCATAAGGATCCTGGTTGACCAGTTCCGGCTGCGTCATGAGCAGGTCGTTGCCCGTCAGCACCTCGCCGCCCACAGGACTATAGACATCCGATGCGGCTTTCACGGATTCGACCACGGCGCAGGCATCCCCGGCGGAAAGTATCCGGCCCGCTTCCGGCACCTCGACAAAGACCAGGTCGCCGAGCGCCGACTGCGCATGATCGGAGATCCCGATCTCGACGCTGCCGTCCGGCAGTGAACGCAGCCATTCGTGGCTCTTGGTGTAACGCAAGTCACCGGGTATCTGGCTCATGCCTTTCTCCATCTCACAATTCGACCATGACTTCGCCGTTCTTTGCGAATGGCGGCTTGACGACCCGCGCCGGCAGCAGCCGCCCGCGGATGTCGACATTGACATTGCCGCCGGTAGCAGCCGGCACCCGTGCGAGCCCGATCGATCGCTCGAGTGTCGGCGAGAATGTACCGCTCGTGACTTCACCCTCGCCTGCGCCATCGGCGACGACGCGCTGGTGGGAACGGAGCACGCCCCGTTCCAGCAACAGGAGCCCAACCAGCTTGCGAGCGGGACCTGCGGAACGCTCTGCTTCCAGCGCCTCCCTGCCGATGAAGTCGCGTCTGCCATCGAGTGCCACGGTCCATGCCAGGCCGGACTCGAGTGGCGAGACGCTTTCGTCCATGTCATTGCCGTAGAGATTCATGCCTGCCTCCAGCCGGAGCGTGTCGCGCGCGCCAAGACCGCATGGCGTTACGCCAGCCGCCAGCAGCGACTGCCAGAACGAAGGCGCTTCCTCCGCAGGCAGCATGATCTCGTAACCGTCCTCACCGGTATAGCCGGTACGTGCGATGAACCACTCATCGCAGGCGGTTCCGAAGAAAACCCCGAGCGCGGCAGCCTGCGCGCGGCAGGCTGCCGGCAGCAGGTCCCCTGCCTTGACACGTGCATTCGGTCCCTGCACCGCGATCATGGCCAGGTCGCGCCGCGGCACGACCGCCACGCCGATTTCCCTGGCGCGCGGACGGATCCATGCCAGATCTTTTTCGGCCGTTCCCGCGTTGACGACCAGGCGGAACCAGCGTTCGTCCATGAAGTAAACGATCAGGTCGTCGATCACGCCGCCGTCCGGGCGCAGCATGCAGCTGTACAGCGCCTTGCCGGGCGCGACCAGGCGGCCGACGTCGTTGGCGAGCAGGCGCATCAGCAGCGGGCGCGCGCCGGCGCCGCTCAGGTCGATGGTGCACATGTGGGAGACGTCGAACATGCCGGCATCCCGGCGCACCGCGTGGTGCTCCTCGATCTGCGAGCCGTAGGCCACCGGCATGTCCCAACCGCCGAAATCCACGATGCGCGCGCCGGCGGCGACATGCTGGTCGTAGAGCGCTGTGCGTTTCATCGTCATGCAGCCTCGGGCCCGCCACGGCAAAAAAAAGGCGGCGGGCCTTGCGTGTCCGCCGCCCCTCTGTCCTGAAACCTGAGAGATTGGGTACCGGGTCCTTCCCGGGGCCGCTCCCCTTCGGTGGGCCCCTTGGGACCACTCTCCAGAGTTCGCCAGATCCCGCCGTTCTGGTGCCTGAGCGTTTCCGGGCGGGTTGCGCCTTCGGCGCCGCACTGCTGCGGACTCTCCGGCAGGATCTCATCGCGATACCGCGGATTCTAGCGGAAACTCCCGTCCCCGGGTCATCATGCATGCGCCTGCACCAGCCTGCCCGGACTACCGGCTCGGGTTATAGTCTCCTTTCGACCGGCCAACCTGATCGGAGCGACCGTATGCCGAGCCTGAGACCCCTGTTATCCATACTGTGGACAGCCCTCTGGTTCGCACCGGTCGCGACCATGGCCAGCGAGAGTGCGGTCACGCGCCTCGGAGTGCTGCTCGAGCGCGAATGGCAGCGCGACCTCGCTGACAATCCGCTGACCGCAACCTATCGCGGCGACACCCGTTATGACGATCGCTGGCCCGATATCGGTCCCGAGGCGCAGGCAGCGCGCAATGCCGCAGACGCGCGCGTGCTGGAAGACCTCGCGCGCATATCCCGCGAGTCCCTGTCGACCGCCGACCGGCTGACCTACGACCTGTTCCGCATCGAATACGAAAATCGGGTTGCGGTTGCCGCATTTCATCCCGAGTACTACGAGCTGCGGGCCCGCGAGGGCCCACAGTCCTTGAATGAAAGCGCCGAGCTGATGCCCTTCGAGAAGACCGCGGACTACGACACCTGGCTCAGGCGCCTGGCGGCCCTGCCCCGCTACCTGGACCAGTACTCGGCGCAACTGCGGCGTGCCGCATCCGAAAAGCGCACGCAACCGCGCGTGATCATGGAGCGCGTGCTGCCTCAGCTTGAAATGCAGCTCCCCGACCGGCCGGAGGACAGCCCGTTCTTCGCGCGCTTCCGCCAGTTCCCGGATGCCGTGCCGGCAGCCGAGCGCGAGCGGCTGACGGCGGCTGCGCGCCGCGTGATCGAGGATGCCGTCATACCCGCCTACCGGCAGTTCACCCGCGTATTCCGGGAAGTCTACCTGCCGGCCTGCCGCGATTCGGTCGGCATCTGGGACACGCCCAATGGCCGGGCCTTCTACGCGAATCGCGCCCGCTATCACACGACGACGTCACTGACGCCCGCCCAGATTCACGAGATCGGCCTGGCTGAGGTTGCGCGCAACCGGGCCGAGATGCTCGAGGTCATGAAGGAAATCGGTTTCGAGGGCACGCTGCAGGAATTCTTCGCCAGGCTGCGCACCGACCCCAGTTTCTACTACGCGACGCCCGATGAACTGTTCCGCGCCTACGTGTACACCGCGAAAATGATCGAGCCCGAGTTGCCGCGGCTGTTCGGCAAGCTGAACCGCACGCCTTATGGCTTGCGCGTGATACCGGCGACCAGTGCGCCGAATACGACCACTGCCTACTATAGCGGGCCGTCCGTCGACGGCAGGCGCCCGGGTTACTACTACGTCAATCTCTACCGGCCGGAAGTCCGGCCCAAGTACGAAATCGAGGTACTGACCGTGCATGAGGCGGTACCGGGTCACCACCTGCAGATCGCGCTCGCGCAGGAACAGACCGATCTGCCGAAGTTCCGGCAGTTCAATGACGTGACAGCGTATTCCGAAGGTTGGGCGCTCTATTCGGAGCGGCTCGGCTATGACCTCGGCCTGTACCAGGACCCGTATTCGCGCTTCGGCCAGCTGACCTACGACCAGTGGCGCGCCGTGCGCCTGGTGGTCGATACCGGTATCCACGAAATGGGCTGGAGCCGGCAGCAGGCGATCGACTATTTCCTAGCCAATGCCGCCAAGACCGAGGCTGACGTCATCAACGAGATCGACCGTTATATCGCCTGGCCCGGGCAGGCCCTGGCCTACAAGATCGGCCAGCTCAGGATCCTCGAATTGCGGGCGCGGGCGGAATCCGCGCTCGGCGAGCGCTTCGACATCCGCTCATTCCACGACACGATCCTCGCGACCGGCGCGGTGCCGCTCGAAATCGTCGAGCAGACCGTCGACGCCTGGATCGAGGCCCGCCGCCAGCCGTGATCGCGATGCGTCGCAGGGCGGTTGCAGTCCGCATCGGCAATGTCACCGTCGGCGGCGACGCCCCGGTCGTCGTGCAGTCGATGACCAATACCGACACGGCCGATGTGGAAGCGACCGTGCGCCAGGTCCGCGAGCTTGCCGAAGCCGGCTCGGAGATCGTCCGCGTGACGGTCAACAACGAGGAGTCCGCCGCGGCGGTGCCGGTGATCCGGGACCGGCTGCTGGCAGCGGATTGCGAGGTGCCACTGGTCGGCGATTTCCACTTCAACGGCCACAAGCTGCTGGCCGCGCATCCCGCCTGCGCACAGGCGCTGGCCAAGTACCGGATCAATCCCGGCAATGTCGGGCGCGGCAGCAAGCGCGACCCGCAGTTCGCCGCGGTGATCGAGACCGCCTGCCGCTACGGCAAGCCGGTGCGCATCGGCGTCAACTGGGGCAGCCTCGACCAGGATCTGCTGACGCGCATGATGGACGAGAATTCACGCCTGCCCGAGCCGCAGGATGCGCTCGAAGTATTGCGCGAGGCCACCGTCGTCTCCGCGCTCGCAAGCGCCGCCCGCGCCGAGGAGCTGGGCCTGCCACACGACGCCATCGTGATCAGCAGCAAGGTCAGCGGCGTGCAGGACCTGATCGCGATCTGTCGCCGCCTCGCCGCGCGCTGCGACTATCCGCTGCATCTCGGCCTGACCGAGGCCGGCATGGCGCCCAAGGGCATCGTGTCCTCGACTGCAGCGATCTCGGTGCTGCTGCAGGAAGGCATCGGCGACACCATCCGCGTCTCGCTGACACCCGGGCCCGGGGGCGATCGCAGCCAGGAAGTCCGCGTCTGCCAGGAGATCCTGCAGAGCCTCGGACTGCGATCCTTCATGCCGCGCGTGGTCGCCTGCCCCGGCTGCGGACGCACCAGCAGCAGCTATTTCCAGGACCTGGCGCAGCGCATCCAGGATTTTGTGCGGGAGCGCATGCCCGAATGGCAGCGGCATCATGCGGGCGCCGAGACCATGACCGTCGCGGTCATGGGTTGCGTCGTCAACGGACCCGGCGAGAGCAAGCATGCGAATATCGGCATCAGCCTGCCGGGCACGGGTGAACGACCCGTCGCGCCGGTCTACGAGGACGGCGAGAAAACCGTCACATTGAAGGGCGAGCGCATCGCCGAGGAATTCCAGGAACTGGTCGAAGGCTACGTCGAGCGGCATTACCCGCGCCGGGAGGCCTGATGGAAACGCTGAAAGACCGCAAGTGTGTGCCCTGCGAGGGCGGCGTGAAGCCGCACGACGCGATATCCGCCGCCGGCATGATGAAGCTCTTGCATCCGGACTGGCGCCTGGTCGAGGACGGCAAGGCGCTCCGGCGCGATCTGAAATTCCGGGATTTCTGGCGCACGATGAGCTTTGTCAACGCGCTCGCGCATGTCGCCAACACCGAGGATCACCACCCGGACCTGGAGCTCGGCTACAACTACTGCCGGATCCGCTACTCCACCCACGCGATCGGCGGCCTGTCGGACAACGACTTCATCTGCGCAGCGAAGGTGGATGGCTTCGTCTGATACCGGGATCGATGCCGCGCACCGGCGCGTCATATTCGCCTCGTCACTCGGAACCGTATTCGAGTGGTACGACTTCTACCTCTATGGCACGCTCGCGGTGTTCTTTTCCGCGCTGTTCTTCCCGCCCGGCAATGACACGGCCGCCTTTCTCGCCAGTCTTGCCACATTCGGCGCCGGCTTCGCGGTCCGCCCGCTGGGCGCGCTGCTGTTCGGGCGCATCGGCGACCTGATCGGACGGAAATACACCTTCCTGATCACCATCATCGTGATGGGACTGGCAACGGCGCTGGTCGGCGTCCTGCCGACCTATGCGCAGATCGGCATCTGGGCGCCGATCCTGCTGGTCACCCTGCGCCTGGCGCAAGGCCTCGCGCTCGGCGGCGAATACGGCGGGGCGGCGACCTATGTGGCGGAGCACGCGCCGCCGGGCAAGCGCGGTTACTACACGAGCTGGATCCAGACCACGGCGACACTCGGTTTCTTCCTGTCGCTGGCGGTGATCCTCGCTTGCCGGCTGGGCTTCGGCGAGGAGGTGTTCCGGACCTGGGGCTGGCGCCTGCCCTTCCTGCTGTCGGTCGTGTTGCTCGGCGTCTCGGTCTACATCCGGCTGAAACTGGAGGAGTCCCCGGTGTTCCTCGAGATGAAGGAGGCGGGGAGGTTGTCGCGCGCGCCGTTGACCGAAAGTTTCGCGCGCTGGGTCAATGCCAGGTACGTGCTGCTGGCGCTGTTCGCTGCGACCGCGGGCCAGGGCGTGGTCTGGTACACCGGCCAGTTCTATGCGCTGTACTTCCTGCAGAACACGCTGAAACTCGACTTCCAGACATCCTACCTGCTGATGGCGGCGGCACTGCTGCTCGGCACGCCATTCTTCATCGTGTTCGGCAGGCTCTCGGACCGGATCGGCCGCAAGGGCATCATGGTCGCCGGCTGCCTGCTCGCCGCGCTGACATTCATTCCGATTTTCAAGGGGCTGACCGCTTCGGTGAATCCGGCGCTCGCGGAATTCGAATCCAGGGCGGCGATTACCGTGGCAGGCAGCGACTGCGGATTTCACATCTTTTCGAAGCCGCGCACAGCCTGCGACCAGGCGCGCGACTTCCTGACCAAGACCGGCCTCAGCTATGCGAGTCTGCCCGGCGACGGCAGCAGTGACGTCGTCACGACCATCGCCGGAGTCCCATTGACCGGATTCGACGAGCCCGCTTACAGGGCGGCCCTCGCGATGCACGGGTATCCCGCTGCCGCCGACCCGGAGCGCGTCAATTTGCCGCGCACGGTGCTGCTGCTGGCGCTGCTGATGATCTACGTGACGATGGTGTACGGCCCCATCGCAGCATTCCTGGTCGAGCTCTTTCCTTCGCGCATCCGTTATTCGTCGATGAGCCTGCCGTATCACATCGGCAATGGCTGGTTCGGCGGGTTTCTGCCCTTCCTGGCAGCGGCGCTGGTGGTCAAGAGCGGCAACATCTACAACGGGCTCTGGTACCCGATCGTCATCGCGACGATGACGGGCCTGATCGGGCTCTTGTTCCTGCACGAAACCAAGGACAACGACATCCGCTCATGAAAGCAGGCGCCGTACCGAGGCCGGCACTTCGCCGGCGACACCAAGGGCACGCTGCACCAGCAGCCGCTTGACCGGTGTCGAGGCCTCGACCAGGTCGAGACCTGCGCGGCGCAACCGGGACTGCAGCTGGTCGCTGCCGTGAAACAGCCGTTTGATCCCGTCCAGCAGCGCGATCGCAGGCACGGCCTCCGCCCTGCGCCAGCGTTCATAGCGGCGGAGCACTGCAGGCTCGCCTGGGCCGTCGCCGGCGGCAAGCGCCGCCCCTATGACGTCGACCAGGGCCGCCGCATCCAGGAATGCGAAGTTGATCCCCTGCCCGGCCAGCGGGTGAACCGTGTGGGCTGCGTCACCGATCAATGCAATCCGCGGCGCCGTGTAACGGCGCGCGTGCACCAGCCTGAGCGGGAACGCCGCGCGGGCAGCGGTCGGAACGAGTTGCCCCAGCACGCCCGCCGAGGCCGCGGTCACACGCGCGGCGAATTCGGCCTCGCTGCAGCCCAGCAGTTCCTCCGCGAGCGCGGGTGCCGTCGACCACACCAGCGATACGCGTCCGTCCGCGAGCGGCAGCAGTGCCAGCGGCCCGGTGTCCAGAAAACGCTGCCAGGCGGTGTCCCGATGGCCATGTTCACAGGACAGATGCGTCACGACCGCGCGCTGCTCGTAGTCCCTGCAGAACGTCGGGATGCCCGCCTGCGATCGCACGGCGGATTCGCTGCCGTCGGCGCCAATCAGGAGCGCTGCGCCGTATTCGCGACCGTCGGTGGTCGCGATGCGGATTATGTCCCCGCAGCTCGCATACGAAGAGAATCCGGCCCGCAACAGCGTGACGCCCGCCGCCGTCGCGTGCTCCAGCAGGGCCGCCTGGACCGCGCGGTTCTCGACGATGTGGCCGAGGTCCGGTTCGCCCAGTTCGGCCGCGTCGAAGTGCAGTGCCCCCGGTCCTTCTGGCGTCGCCTGTTCTTCCCAGATGGTCATGCGCTGGTAGGCTGTGGCACCACGCGCGACCACCGCGGGCCACGCGCCGGTGCTCTCCAGCAGCCTCTGCGATGCCCGCGACAGCGCGGATACCCGCAGATCGAGCGGGGCTTGCGGCCCCGGGGCGGTCACTGGTCTCGATTCGAGCAGTGCGATGCGCAGCCCAGCCGTGGCGCGCGCCGTCGCGAGCAATGCCGCAGTTCCGGCGCCTGCCATCGCACCGCCGACGATCACCAGGTCGAAATCGCGCTTCATGGTCGCGCCAAGAGCGGCAGGCCGCGCACGAGTCTGGGCAGCCGGCCGGCGAGGCCCATGGTCCGGCGCGCGAACTCGCGCTTGACCGGGCCCAGCAGGTCGAACAACAGGAGACCCGTTGCGCGTGCGGCGCGCAACGGCGCGAATGGAAGCCCGAATCCGCGCACCAGGACGTCGGTGAACCGGATCACCGCCTGGCGATCGGGCTGCCGCCAGCTCGTATAGCGCTCGAGCAGCTGCGCCGAGCCGGCATCCATCGCCGGGCCCAGTTCCGCGATCGCGTCGGCCAGGACTTCGGCGAGTGTAGCGACGTCGCGCAGGCCCAGATTGAATCCCTGGCCGGCGACCGGATGAAGCCCCTGCGCCGCATTGCCGACCAGCACGACACGCGGACCCGACTGCCGCCCCGAGCGTGTCAACGCCAGCGGATAGGACTGGCGGCGACCGATCCGCTTGAAGCGGCCAAGACGCAGACCGAAGGCCTGCTGCAGTTCAGCGACGAATGCCTCTTCAGACAGTGCCAGCGCGCGGGCGGCGGCTTGCGGGGCAAGTGCCCAGACGACCGCGCAACGTCCCTCGACGATCGGCAACACGGCGATCGGGCCCGCGGGCGTGAAGCGCTCGTAGGCCGTGTGGTCGTGGAAGCGCCCGGTGTCGACATGGGCAATCACGGCATGCTGGCCGTACTCCGAAACCGTGGCGTCGATACCGATGGCACTGCGAAGCTGCGAGCGCGCGCCATCTGCCGCAACCACCAGGCGCGCCTCGATTTCCTGGCCCTGGTCAGTCGCGATCCTGATCGAATCCTCGCCGGCTGCCAGTTCGTTCACGGCGGCCTGGCACAGCACCAGTCGCGCGCTACCGTCGCAGCGCGCCCGCAGCGCACGGCCAAGCAGGCGGTTTTCGACCGTGTAGCCGAGCGCCTCGACACCCTGTTCTTCGGCATCGATGCGCGCGAACCCGAAGGCGCCGCGTTCCGAGACGTGGATCCTGCGGATGGGCGTCGCATTCGCGGCGAGTGCCTGCCAGACGCCAATGCCCTCGAGCACCCGCCGGCTGCCGCGTGACAGCGCGGTCGTGCGGGCGTCAAAGCTCGGCTGGTCGGCAGCATCGGGTGCAACCGGCTCGATGACGAGGACATCGAGCGGCAGATCCGCGAGCGCTGCGGCAAGCGACAGCCCGACCATGCCGCCACCGGCGATGGCGACATCGCAACGCGTCAATGCTGTGCGGGCCACGCTGGCGCGCCTACCAGGCTGCTCAGGCCGCCGCCATCAGGCGCTCGATCTCGTCCGGGTCGGTCGGCATTGCCGCACTCAGGACTTCGGGACTGTCACGCGTCACGACGACATCGTCCTCGATGCGCACGCCGATACCCCACCATTCGCGGGCGACGCCCTTCGATCCGGGCGCGATGTAGATGCCTGGCTCCACGGTCGTGACCATGCCCGGCTCCAGCAGCCGCCACTGTTCGCCTACCTTGTATTCGCCGACATCATGCACGTCCATGCCGAGCCAGTGTCCGGTGCGGTGCATGAAAAAGCGGCGATAGGCGCCGTCCTTGATCAGTTTTGGCGTGCGGCCTTTCAGCAGTCCCAGGCGGACCAGCCCGCGGGTGATGGTCTGCACCGCGGCATCATGCGGGTCGTTCCAGTGGCATCCGGGGCGGACTTTCGCGATCGCGGCCTTCTGCGCTTCCAGCACGACTTCATACACGTCGCGCTGCCGGGGCTGGTAGCGGCCGCCGACCGGCAATGTCCGGGTCACATCGGAGGCGTAGTACCGGTATTCGCAGCCCGCGTCGATCAGCAGCAATTCGCCCTCCTTCATCTGGCGGTCGTTGCCGTGGTAGTGCAGCACGCAGGAATTCGGCCCACTGCCGACGATCGGATGGTAGGAGATATCGGCGCCGTTGCGATGGAATTCGTGCAGGATTTCCGCCATCACCTCGTACTCCATGCACCCCGGCACGGTCGCCGCAAGCGCACGGCGGTGGGCCGCACAGGAAATGCGAGCTGCGCGCCGCATGGCGCCGAGCTCGTCGCGGCTCTTCAGCAGCCGCAGCTCGTGCAGCGGGTGGTCGAGTGCGACGAACTCATGCGGCGCATGTGTGCCGCGCTTGGCCTGCGCGCGCAGGGAATTCACCCAGCCGATCACGCGCTGATCGAATTCCGGGTGGGTGCCCATCGTGTAGTAGACCCGCGAGCAGCGCTCCAGCAGGCCAGGGAGGATCTCGTCGATGTCCTGGATCGGGAAGGCGTCGTCAGCGCTGTGGCTCCTGACCACGCCTTCCGGGCCGGCCCGCATGCCGTCCCAGACCTCGCGCGCGGGATCGCGCTCGCGCACGAACAGCACATATTCGCCCTGCGGCCGGCCGGGCAGCAGCACCGCCACGGCCTCCGGCTCGGGGAATCCGGTCAGGTAATAAAAATCACTGTCAGGACGGTACAAGTAGTCCACATCGCCATTGCGCAGTCGTACCGGTGCTGCCGGCAGGATGGCGATGGAATCCTTGCCCATCATCCGCATCAGCTGGCGCCTGCGCTTTGCAAATTCGTCTTTCTTCATGGCCTGCTCAATGGACGACGATTCCGGGCCCCGGCCGGCCCGCGCGGAGCTCAGCCAGTTCTTCAAATGCGAGCTGCGCGCCCGCGCGCAGATACTCGAACAATTCCGTGAATGCCGCCTCGCCCGCTTCCGGAGTTTCCAGCGGATCGAGCCGCGCGCGCGCGATCTCGCTGAAGTCCCTCAGCACCTCGCTGACATTCGCGAGACCGTCGATACGGGGGTCTGAGCGGCCGACGCCGATACCGTACAGAAACCCGCCGCTCCAGGCCGCCAGCGCCTCCACCCGCTGCTCCAGCGCCACCTCGGCGTCCGGAATCAGGGGTGCAAAGGCGAAATCCGGCGACTGCAGCGCCTCCAGCGTCGCCAGGTGGAATTCCTGGAGCATGCGACGGCAATGCTCATCGATCCGCCCATCCGAGCGGATATCGGTCAAATCGGCGATCCATTCGGGCGTCGCATAGCCTTCGCGAACGCACAACGTGCCGCACAGGCAGCCGTGCGCCTCGGCCGCGCCGACCGCGGAGCCTAGACTGTCGAGGACAGCCTGCATCTCCTGATATGTCACTATGCTGAAGGTATCAGTAAATGCCGTTCCGCGGCAGTCGGGAGGACCATTGCAGGCTGCGTTGACCCGCCTCCTGACGCGGTTTCATAATGGCCACATGGAAGACGCAACGACAAAGCCAGGTCTCGAGCGCGAACTGAAGCGACTCGAGCGGCGCCTCGATGAACTCGTCGCGGTCGTCGCCCAGCTGAAGGAGGAGAATCGCGCCCTCCGCCAGCGCCAGGATTCCCTGAGTGCCGAGCGGGCGACCTTGATGCAGAAGAACGAGCAGGTTCGTGCCCGCGTCGAGGCGATGATCGGACGGCTCAAGGCGATGGAGAGTGGTGCATGACTGCTGAAGCAAGCCGGGTCAGCGTGCGGATCCTGGAAAAGGAATATCACGTCGCCTGCCCCGCGGAAGAACGACCGGCGCTGCTCGACTCCGCCGAATACCTGAATCGCAAGATGCGGGAAATCCGTGACAGCGGCAAAGTGGTCGGTCTCGATCGAATCGCGGTCATTGCGGCGCTCAATATCACCAATGACCTGCTGATGTCGCGCGGCCATGGTGAGGGAGTCGAGACCGATCTGGCCGTGCGGCTGAAGATGATGCGCGAACGCGTCGAGTCGGCGCTGTCGCGCGGACAGCTGGATACCTGAACTGAAGGCGGGCGCGCCGGCTGCGCGACCGTCACGATTTGGCGCCGCCTGCGGTGTTTGATGTGGGCCTGGGTACTCTCGACCCTAATGTGAAAAACCCAGGAGCGTGGCTCAGCGGCAGTATTGTGCAGGTCCGCCCCGTAGCGGAAAGCCTTAAATGCCGCGGCTTGCTCCACTTGTTGCTCCGGTTCGAGAGCAGCGGTCCATAACGGCATTGCGGGTGGCGCCTCCTGCTTCCGGTCATGGTTGACGACGACAAGGCGGCCCTGCGGCAGCGCCTGCGCGGCGCACGGCGCGCGGTCGGTGCGCGCG
>JBAQWM010000092.1:0-3614 GCA_049298915.1 Steroidobacteraceae bacterium
GTGTTAACCTCGCCGCCCTTTCCGCGGAGATAGCCGAGCGGGACCGGCGGGATACCACGCGCGTCGTGGCGCCGCTGATCGCTGTCCCGGAGGCGATCATTGTGGATTCGACCGCGCTCTCCATCGAGGAGGTCGTCGGGCGGGTGACCTCACTCGCGCGCGAACGCTTCCCCGGTCTGGCGCAGCAGAACTGAGAATCGCGCCGGCGATTGCCGGTGCAGGTCGGCGCGACAGGATGTCAGCGCCGGAAACTGGAGGACCCGTCGCGACACGATGCCGCGCGGCATGCAATCAACCAAGGGCCCCAAGGGCCCGGAAAACCAAATGACTGAATCCTTTCAACAATTATTTGAGCAGAGTCTTGCGAGCCAGCAGATCAGACCGGGCCAGATCCTGACCGGCACGGTCGTCGACATCAATGCCGATGTCGTGATCGTCAGCGTCGGGCTGAAATCCGAAGCGGTGATACCGGCGGAACAGTTCCGGAATGAAAGCGGCGAGATGGAAGTCGTCGTCGGCCAGGAAGTCGAGGTGGCGCTGGACGCCGTCGAGGATGGATCCGGTGAAACGCGACTGTCGCGCGAGAAAGCCAAGCGCGCCCGCACCTGGACCCGCCTCGAAGAAGCATTCACAAAGGGCGAGATAGTGACCGGCATCATCAACGGCCGGGTCAAGGGCGGCTTCACGGTCGAACTCGACAATGTGCGTGCCTTCCTGCCTGGCTCGCTCGTCGATGTGCGCCCGGTGCGCGACCCGAGCTACCTCGAGGGCAAGGAACTGGAGTTCAAGGTCATCAAGCTGGACCAGCGCCGCAACAATGTCGTGGTATCGCGCCGCGCGGTGGTGGAGCAGGAGTACAGCGCCGAGCGTTCACAGCTCCTTGACAATCTGAAGGAAGGAGACGTGGTCAAGGGCGTGGTCAAGAATCTGACGGACTACGGCGCATTCGTCGATCTCGGCGGCATCGACGGCTTGCTGCACATCACCGACATGGCCTGGAAGCGCGTCAAGCACCCTTCCGAGGTCGTCAAGGTCGGCGACGAGATCGACGTCCGGATCCTGAAATTCGACCGCGAACGCCAGCGCGTATCGCTAGGCATCAAGCAGCTGGGCGCGGATCCGTGGCAGAACATCGCGCGCCGCTATCCGCCAAATACGCGGCTGTTCGGCAAGATCACGAATATCGCGGATTACGGCTGTTTCGTGGAAATCGAGGAGGGCGTCGAGGGCCTGGTGCACGTCTCCGAAATGGACTGGACCAACAAGAATGTCAATCCTGGCAAGGTCGTGCATGTCAGCGAGGAAGTCGAGGTGATGGTCCTCGATATCGACGAGGAACGCCGCCGCATCTCGCTCGGACTGAAGCAGTGCAAGCCGAATCCGTGGCGAGAATTCGCCGAGAGTTTCAATCGCGGCGATCGTGTCAGCGGCCAGATCAAGTCAATCACCGACTTCGGGATATTCATTGGCCTGGCGGGCGGTATCGACGGCCTCGTGCATCTTTCGGACATATCCTGGGACCGCCCCGGCGAGGAAGCCGTGCGCGACTACCAGAAGGGCCAGACGGTCGAAGCCATGGTGATGTCGATCGATCCGGATCGCGAGCGCATATCACTCGGCATCAAGCAGCTCGCGAAGGACCCGATCTCCGCTTATCTGGCCGACCACCCGAAGGGCAGCATCGTCAAGGGCGTGATCAAGGAAGTCGACGCCAAGGGCGCGATCGTGGATCTGGGCGATGGCATCGAGGGGCATCTGCGCGCCTCCGAGCTGGCCCGCGATCGGGTCGAGGACGCGCGCACCGTGCTGAAGGCCGGCGAAGAGGTCGAGGCGCGTTTCATCGGCGTGGATCGCAAGAGCCGCGCTATCGCGCTGTCGATCAAGGCCAAGGATGCGTACGAGGAGGCGGAGGCGGTGGAGCAGTACCGCAGCACCGACACAGCGACCGGCACGACTCTGGGCGACCTGCTGAAGGAGCAGATCACCGGCCAGTGAAGCGGATCCCCCTGGCGCGCAGCGGGGAATGAAGGGCGTGCCAGGGCTGTGAGGAAGGGAGTCATGACAAAATCAGAATTGATCGAGATCATCGCTGCCAAACAGAAGCACCTGCCGGCGAAGGATATCGAGCTGGCCGTCAAGCAGATGCTCGAGATCATGAGCGACGCGCTGGCCGGGGGCGAGCGCATTGAGATCCGTGGCTTCGGCAGCTTTTCGCTGCATTTCCGTCCGCCGCGCCAGGGCCGCAACCCCAAGACCGGCGAGGCAGTGGCACTCGCCGGCAAGTACGTGCCGCATTTCAAGCCTGGCAAGGACCTGCGCGAGCGGGTCAATGAAGGTCAGACGCACCCGATCCGCAATTGAACACAGTGGCCGGCGCGATGCCGGTGACGCATGAATCCTGAATCGGTCTGGATACTCCTGGGTCTGCTGTTTCTCGGCGGGGCCATCGGTTTCTACGCCGCACGCAGGCCGCGACCCAGCGCGATCGGCGCCGAGCGCGTGCGCGGCAACTACCTTGCCGGTGTCAATTTCCTGGTCAATGAACAGCCGGACCGCGCGCTCGAGGCCTTTCTGCGCGCAGCCGAACTCGACGGTGACACCGTCGAGACCCATTTCGCGCTCGGCAGCCTGTACCGGCGCCGGGGAGAGGTCGATCGCGCAATCCGCATCCACCAGAATATCGTCACACGCGAATCACTCGAACCCGAGCAGAGAGGGCAGGCCAGTTTCGCGCTCGCGCAGGATTACCTGCGCGCAGGCCTGCTGGACCGCGCGGAGAAGATCCTGGAGCCGCTGGCGGAATCCGGCGCGCACCGCATGGCCGCTATGCGCAACCTGATGCGCATCTACGAGCAGCAGCAGGACTGGCTGCGCGCGATCGCGGTATTCCGGGAGCTCGACAAGTCCGGCAAGGCCCCGCAGGAAAATGCGATTGCACATTACTTCTGCGAACTGGCGGTGGCGGCGCAGCAGCGACGGGACCTGGACGAAGCGAGAACGCACTTGCGTGCTGCACGGTCGGAGCGCCGCCGATTTCCGCGCAGTGCGCTGGTGCGCGCGGATATCGCGATTGAGCAAAAGGACGTGACGCTGGCCGAGCGACTGCTGGCCTCCGTGATGGCCCAGGACGCGGCGCTCGCGATCGAGGTGATGCCGCGGCTGTTGCGGCTGGCCCGGGCGGCGGGAGCGGATGGCGATGCGGTGGCCGGCCGCCTGGTGGCGGCGCGACCCGATGCCGGCAATGAACTGGCCTTCGCCGCGATCATGGCAGATGCGCTTGAATTCGCCCCGCTGGAACAGCTGGTCCGGGGCTTTCTGGGCCAGGACGAAACCGTCTCGGGGCTGGTGCGCGCGATTGGCCGCGACCCGGCGATGCTCGACGCGCGTGCGGTCCGGGAAGTCGCAGCAGTGTTGCGGAGGCTCGCTGCAACGACGCCGCGCTATCGCTGCGCCAACTGTGGCTTCTCAAGCCTCAATCATTTCTGGCAATGCCCAGGTTGCAAGAGCTGGGACAGCCAGCGACCGCTATTGCGATTCGATCTGGTGGCCGGTCTCGAGCGCGGGCATCCGCCCGCCTGAATCTCCCGCAACACGCCCGATTGACGCGGGGCGCG
>JBAQWM010000093.1:0-3978 GCA_049298915.1 Steroidobacteraceae bacterium
CAATTTGCACTGCGGCTCGAGCGTCGCGATTGCGAGGAGCCCGAATGTGGCCCCGGCGGCGTACAACCGCCGGCTCAACGGATTTTCAAGCAGATTTTCATCCATGCCGTCGCGCCTCCGTCCGCCCGCCGGGTGGGGAAATTTTACGCGCGCCGTTTCCTGTCTTCGGCTTCGACCACGCGATTGATCTTCCACTGCTGGGCAATGGACAGGAGCGTATTCGTGAGCCAGTACAACACGAGCCCGGCCGGAAACCACATGAACATCACCGTCATCACGACCGGCATGAACGCGAAAATCTTGGCCTGCATCGGGTCGGGTGGCGTCGGGTTCAGCTTGAACTGCCCGAACATCGCGGCGCCCATGAGAATCGGCAGGATGAAATACGGGTCCCGCGCCGAAAGGTCCTGGATCCAGCCCATGAAGGGCGCCTGGCGCATCTCGACGCTTTCGAGCAGCACCCAGTAGAAGGCGAGGAAGAACGGGATCTGCACGACCACCGGGAGGCAGCCTGCGACCGGGTTGATCTTCTCGCGCTTGTACAGTTCCATCATCGCGCGCGCCTGCGCTTCGCGATCGTCTTTGTGCCGCTCCTGCACTGCCTTCAGCCGCGGCGCAACCGTGCGCATCTTCGCCATCGAGCGCCCGCTGGTTTCAGACAGCTTGTAGAACACGAGCTTGATCAAGAGCGTCACGATGATGATGGTCCAGCCCCAGTTTCCGACCAGGTCGTGGACCTTCGACAGGATCCAGAACAGCGGCTGCGCAAGGATCGTCAGCTTTCCGTAGTCGGCCGCGCGCCGGAGCTCGGGGCCGGTCGCCTGCAGCTGGTCCTGCAGCTTCGGCCCGACAAACAATTTCTCGTTCAGTTCGAGACTTCCGCCCGCCGGCACGACCTGTGCGGGCCCCACTACGCGCAGCAGGAAATCGCGGTCCTTGACACGCAGTTCATACTGGTACGGCAGCCCGGCCGCCGGCACGATGGCCGCGACAAAATGATGCTGCAGGGCCGCGACCCACCCATTCGTGATCGACCGCGACAGCGCCTGGTCCTCTTCGTCCTCGATGTCGAGCTTCTGGTAGCTCTCGCCGTCGTAAATCGCCGGCCCGCGGAATGCGTAGCTCTGCACATCCCACATGGAGCGGCTGACCTCCACCCAGTGGCGCAGCAGCTGCGCATAAGACGCGAGCCGGACCGGCGCCGCGCCGCTGTTCTCAACGCGGTACTGGATATCCACGGCATAGCCGCCGCGGCGGAATGTCAGCGTCTTGGTCACGGAAAGCCCGGCACCATCCGACCAGCTCAGCGGCACTCGCAACTCATCCGCGCCTTCGGCCAGTCGGAATTCCCGGCTGCCCGCGCTGAATGCCGCCTTGTGATTCGGCTCGGAGCGTCCCGCTTCCCCGCTGGTGAGCCCCGACTGGAACACGAACATCGAGTCTGTGGTGTCGGTGTCGAACAATCGCACCGGCGTCGTCGGATCATCTTTCTCGCGCGGATATCCGGGCAGATCGGCGCGGACGAATTCCCCGCCCATCAGGCTCACATCCAGATCCAGTACGTCCGTGACGATCCTGATCCGGGCTGCGCCAGCGGCGGGTGTTTCCACCGCTTCCGCCGTCGTCACTGCCGCAGCTTCCCCTCCCACATTCGGCAACTCTTCAGCGAGCGCGCCGCCGGCTGGCAGCGGGCCGGGGGTGTGCGCGGAATCCGCGGATATTTCTTTCGTCGCGGGCGCCGCCGGCGCGGGCGCAGCCGCGTCCTTCATCCAGGCTTCAACATTGAGCCACAGGACGAGCAGTAAACCGACCCAGAGGAAAACGCGCTGCTGATCCATCAGCCGCGGCCCTCCGGAACCGGGTCATGGCCCTCGCCGCCCCAGGGATGACAGCGGCAGATGCGCCGCATCGACAGCCAGCTGCCGCGCAGCGCCCCGTGTCGCTCGATGGCTTCCAGCGCATAGGCCGAACAGCTCGGCTGATAGCGGCAGTTGCTGCCGAGCATCGGGCTGATCAGCCAGCGGTAAAGACGTATCGGCAGTTGCAGCAATGTTTTCATTGCTTCGACGGGATTTTCCGCCACAGGCGCTCGAGACTCGCAAAAATCTGCGCGTTGTCGGAGCTCTGCACCCCCGCTTTTGCGCTGACGAATATATCCACGGCTGGCAGCTCCTGCCTATGCAATCGGAATGACTCGCGGATCAGTCGCCGCACGCGGTTTCGTGTGACCGCCGCGCCGACCGCGCGCGTGCCTACCGCCATGCCAAGCCGCGCGGTCCCGCGTACATTCTCGGTCCATTGCACCGAGAACAGCGCATCGGACTGCCGCTGCTGGCTCTTTCGCGCGCGCTCGAATTCGCCGGCACTCCCGAGCTTCTGTCCGGCCCGCAGTCGCGCGCGCCCTGAGTTGATGCCGCTCGTCAGCGTAGTTCGGTGACGGCGAGGCGCTTGCGCCCCTTGGCGCGGCGACGCTTCAGGACCTGCCGGCCCTTCTTCGTTGCCATGCGGGCACGGAAACCGTGCGTGCGCTTGCGCTTGATCTTGCTCGGCTGGTAGGTGCGCTTCATGGCGGCGGCCCCAAACCCTTGAAAATTAAAGGCCTGTAGATTCAGGCAAAGGGCGGCAAGGTTACGGAGCGCCCGTCTTGCTGTCAACCGATTCGGGCTGTGGATAACTCTGGCGCGGGTGCGGGCGCGGTTATAGACTCGGCACCATTCCGTCCCTGAATCGACTACGAGGGGAGTTGCTCGTGCAGGGCTCGCTTTGGCACCGCTGTCTACGCCAACTTGAAATGGAGGTGCCGGAACAGGAATTCAGCACCTGGGTGCGGCCATTGCAGGCAGTCGAGCGCGACGGCGCCCTGGTCCTGCTCGCACCGAACCGCTTCGTCGTCGCCTGGATCGAGTTGAATCTCTGGAGCCGCATCGAACAGCTGGTCGCGGCGGCGAGCAACGGCGCCGAATCCCGCGTGCTGCTTCAGGTCGGCTCGCGCCGCGAGGATGCGCCGCCCGCCCCCGCTCCGGGTGGTGCCCCGCGCAAACGCGAAACGCAGATCGTCGGCGGGCGCTTCAACCCTGAATTCACATTCGCCACATTTGTCGAGGGCAAGAGCAATCAGCTCGCGCGCGCTGCCGCCGTACAGGTGGGCGAGAATCCAGGCAAGGCCTACAACCCGCTCTTCATCTACGGCGGTGTCGGCCTCGGCAAGACCCATCTGATGCATGCCGCGGGCCACCTCATGCGCCAGCGCAACCCCGCTGCCCGCATCGCCTACGTGCACAGCGAGCGCTTCGTCAGCGACATGGTCCGCGCGCTTCAGCACAACACGATTGCGGAATTCAAACAGAAGTACCGGACCCTCGACGCGCTCTTGATCGACGACATCCAGTTTTTCGCCGGAAAGGATCGCTCCCAGGAAGAATTCTTCCATACTTTCAATACCTTACTGGAGGGTCAGCAACAGGTCATCCTCACCTGCGACCGTTATCCCAAGGAGGTCGCCGGTCTCGAGGAGCGGTTGAAATCGCGCTTCGGCTGGGGCCTCACCGTTGCCATAGAACCGCCGGAACTGGAAACCTGCGTGGCGATCCTGATCGGCAAGGCTCAGGCCGGTGGCGATGTATTGCCAGAGGAAGTCGCGTTTTTCATCGCCAAGCGCATCCGTTCCAATGTCCGCGAACTGGAAGGCGCCTTGCGCCGTGTGCTCGCGACTGCGCGTTTTACCGGTCGTCCGATCACCCTCGATTTCGCGCGTGAAGCGCTGAAGGATCTGCTGGCGCTTCAGGAACGCCTGGTCACGATCGACAACATCCAGAAGACCGTCGTCGAGTATTACAAGATCCGGATGGCGGACATGCTCTCGAAGCGGCGTAGCCGCTCGATCGCGCGGCCGCGCCAGGTGGCCATGGCGCTCTCCCGGGAGCTGACCAATCACAGCCTCCCGGAGATCGGCGATGCCTTCGGTGGGCGCGACCACAC
>JBAQWM010000094.1:0-1669 GCA_049298915.1 Steroidobacteraceae bacterium
CGCCGCATACGAAAAGAACCGGCGCGTCGAGATCGTCTACGGACGCTGAAAGTATGCAGCGCAGAGGACGAATCGGCCTGATGGCCGCACTGCTTGCGCTGACCTGGGGCGGCGGCGCCATTGCGCAATCGCAAGGCGAGCGCATCGGCTCCCTCGAGCAGCGCATGGGCATCGTCGAGCAGAAGCTCGAAAACCAGGCCCTGCTCGAAATGTCGCGCCAGCTGGATGCGCTCGGTGCGGAGATCCGCAACCTGCGCGGCGAACTCGAGAAATTGCAGCATGAGCTCGATGCCGCGCGCCGCCAGCAGCGCGACCAGTACCTGGATCTCGATACGCGGCTGCGCGCGATCGAGACCGCGGCGGCGACGGCGGCACAGGAGCCGGGTTCGGCTGCCGGGCCGGATGCGGAATACCAGGGGGCGTTCAACCTGCTGAAGGAGGGCCGCTATGACGAGGCCGCAGCGGCATTCACGGCTTTCCTGGCGCAGCACCGCGATCACGAGCTGGCGGCGAACGCCCAATATTGGCTCGGCGAAGTGCACTATGTGAAACGTGAATTTGCGCCGGCGCTGGCTGCCTTCGAGGCCGTGCTGACGAGATATCCGGACGCGCGCAAGCTGCCCGATGCGCTCCTGAAGGCGGGTTACTGCCATTACGAACTCGCGAATTACGGTCTCGCGCGCACGGCGCTGACCCGTGTCACGCAGGACTTCCCAGATTCCACGGCCGCCGCGGGAGCAGCCGAGCGGCTGAAGCGGATGGCGGCTGAAGGGCGCTGAGGAGGGGCCATGCAGGCTCGCGCGGTTGCCGCTGCCGATGCCCCGATGGCGGCCGCGGCGCGCCTCAAGATCACCGAGACCTTCTATTCCCTGCAGGGCGAAGCGGATGCGGTCGGCTGGCCGACATTCTTCATCCGCCTGACCGGCTGTCCCTTGCGGTGCCAGTACTGCGACACGGCCTATGCATTCCACGGCGGCGAATGGCGGAGCCTCGATGCGCTGGTGGAGGAGGCGCGATCCTCGGGCGCGCGCCATGCCTGCGTGACCGGCGGCGAGCCGCTGGCCCAGAAGTCCTGTTTCACGCTGCTTTCGCGCCTGTGCGATGCAGGGCTGCTGGTGTCGCTGGAAACGAGCGGCGCGATCGATGCAAGCACCGTGGATGCGCGCGTGGTGCGCGTCATCGACGTCAAAACCCCCGGTTCGGGCGAGTCGGCGCGCAATCTCGACCTCGAACTGCAGGGCCTGCGCGCGAGCGACCTGCTGAAATTTGTCATCTGCGACCGCAAGGACTACGAGTGGAGCCGCGAAATGCTGCGCTCGCAGGGGCTCGACCAGCGCTGCCCGGTGCTGTTCTCGCCGAGCTACGAGCAACTGGCGCCAGCCGAGCTCGCCAACTGGATCCTGGCAGACCGGCTGCCAGTGAGATTTCAGCTCCAGTTGCACAAGATCCTGTGGGGAGACACGCCTGGCCGCTGAATCGCAGGCCGCCGGAGCCCCGGCGGTGGTGCTGGTGTCCGGTGGCCTCGACTCCGCGACCATCCTGGCCATCGCACGCGAGTGGGGTCATCGCTGCCACGCACTCAGTTTCGACTACGGCCAGCGCCATCGACTGGAACTCGATGCCGCGCGCCGCGTCGCAGAGGCGCAGGGCGCCGTCGAGCATCGCGTCA
>JBAQWM010000095.1:0-6979 GCA_049298915.1 Steroidobacteraceae bacterium
GCGAGTACGAACGTGTCGGGGTAGCGCGCGATCAGCCGCCGCGCGATGTCTATCTGCTCGAGCTGGGTGCGGGCAAAGTTGCCTGCGGCTTCCGGTGGCGTGTACACGCTCCAGAACTGGGCACCGACGCGGCCGGCGCGCAGGCGCGGGATATCGGTCTGGCCCTCGCCGGGTGCGCGTTCGCGGATGTCGTAGTCGGCGGTGTCGCCCTCGGTCGCCCGGTACTCGCGGATGGCCCAGGGCAGGTCGTTGTGGCCGTCGAACAGGATCGCGCGCTCGAGTAATGCTTTGGCGTGCGCAATTGCTTCATCGGCGTGGGCAGGGACCGCGGCGAAAAGCGCCAGGACCCAGGCGCAGCGGCAGAGGTTCCGCCGGAAATGGCGAAAGCATGGCATCCAAACCCCTCCGACACCGACTGGTCTAGATGAAAATTCTTCGGCACAGGATCTCATGGTAGCTCAACCAACACTCTCGAGGCACTACAACAGCAAACCATCGATCACCAGCGCATGGCGCCAATGCGCAGGCACGGAGGCCGCGAGCCAATTCTTATGAAATTGCCGCATCGATCCGGGAGTCCGTCACGCTACTCAAGAAGGAAACCACTGGTGTGCGACAAATGGTCGCAGCCGGCGGGCGCGACCCGTCAATAGAATGCCTTTACACCGCGTATACGCTTTCAGACAGCATCAGGGTCTCATGCCGGCTCCCATCTCAATGACCGCTACGCTCCCGGCCGGACAGGATCTCTACGCACGCCTCTGGCGCTGGCATTTCTTCGCGGCGCTCATCGTGATCCCATTCGTTCTGTGGCAGTCGGTCACCGGCGTGGCCTACCTTTGGCGCAAGGATCTGTCCGCCCTGCTTTATCCACAGCTCATGCAGGTGACCCCCGCGCCGCAGTCTGTGAGCCTCGATGAACAGCTCGCAAGTGTACTCGGCCGCCTTCCCCGCAACTCGCTTACCGCGATCGAAGTCCACGATGACCCCTCGCGTTCCACGACGTTCTTCTTCCGCGACGACAATGGATTGCCATTCCCCGCATTCGTGAATCCGCATTCGGGCGCATTTCTCGGATGGGTAACCTCGACGTACTGGTTGCCCGGCTTGAGCCGCGGGCTGCATGGTGGATGGCCAATCGAGCCTTATGGCAGCTACCTGCTCGAGCTGGGTGCCTCGTGGGCCATCGTCATGATCCTCACAGGGCTATACCTGTGGTGGCCCAGGCAGAACGGACTGGCAGGGGCGCTGTATCCGAGGCTGCGCGCAGGCTCGCGCGTGTTCTGGCGGGATCTGCACGCCGTGGTCGGTATCTACTTCGCGCTCGCCTTCCTGGCCTTTCTGTTCACTGCCCTGCCGTGGACCACGTTCTGGGGCGACGAAGTGCTGGGTCGTGTCCAGCAGGCCACGGGGCAGGTGTCGCCCAACGGGTTCTTCTTCGCCTCCGGCGCGGACCCCCACCATGCCTCCGATGCGCATGGCGGTGCGTCGACACATACCGCCCATACGCAGGAGCAAAGCATCAGTCTCGATGAGCTCATCGCCAGCGCACGGGCGGCTGGCGCACGCGGCACCATTGAATTGCATCCTGCATTGCAGGGCGGCCCGGTGAACGTGCGCGATGATCACGCGCGCGCACCGGATGAGGTATGGCTGCAGCTCGACGCACAGACCGGCGCGGTGCTCACGCGCGTGACCTGGCGGGATTTTCCACTACTCTCGAAGCTCGTCTCGCTCGGCGTGGACCTGCACGAAGGTTCGTACTTCGGGCGTGCGAACCAGGTCTTCAACACGCTCGTGGCGCTGGCGCTTGTATGGCTGTGCGTCACAGGCTTCATCGGGTGGTACAGGCGGCGACCCGCAGGTGGCCTCGCGCCGCCGCCCCATCGCGCGATTCGCTTTCCGGCCGTACTGATCGCTGCGGCCGGGTTCCTGTGCGTCGCGTTGCCACTGCTGGGCGCATCCGTGCTGGCGATTACCCTGCTGGATCGCGCCCTTGGTCGACTGCTGCCGTCCAGGGCCTGAGGCGCGCGACCAGCCGTCCTCGAGCAAGGACGGGGCACTGCGACAATCTGCCGCATCGTCGGACGGTCAGCTGCTTCCTACAATGGATCCTGCAAAGAATCGTGCCGTTGACGCCGCGACTCCCGAAGGAACCGACCCATGTCTTTTCGCAGCCTCGCTATCCATGCACCCATTGTCGCCACCGCATCTGCCCTCGCGCTGTCGGCCTACGCCGGCGAACCCGCGGCGTCCGAACAGACACTGGAAACCGTGGAGGTTACCGCTCAACGACTGCAGGACCAGATCGAGGCCGAGCGCGCCATGACTCCCGGCGCGGTCACCACGCTCGATGGTGCTACGTTCTACGAACGCAGCGTCACGACGCTGTCGGATGCGCTGCGCTATGTGCC
Source organism: Steroidobacteraceae bacterium (assembly GCA_049298915.1). GTDB lineage: Bacteria > Pseudomonadota > Gammaproteobacteria > Steroidobacterales > Steroidobacteraceae > SCUD01. Next base: position 2,415 of record JBAQWM010000095.1, read on the forward strand.
GGGCGTCTGGGCCGAGAGCCATACCGGCACCGACGAGGTGTTCTACTCCAGCCGTGGCTCCAATCTCGATGCCACCGATTACGACAAGAATGGCGTCAAGTTCCTGCAGGACGGCCTGCCGGTCACCGCGGCCGACGGCAACAACCACAATCGCGCCATCGATCCATTGACTGCGCGCTACGCGACCGTCGCGCACGGGGCCAATGCGCTGGCCTACGGCGCGAGCACGCTCGGCGGCGCTATCGACTTCATCTCGCAGACCGCGCACACCACCTCGCCCCTCGGCATCTCGACCTCGGGCGGCAGTTTCGGGCAGTTCAATGGACGCGCCACGCTGAGCGGCGTCGCGGGCGCACTGGACGGACTGGTCACGGCAGAGACGCAGCAGCGCGACGGCTACCGCGACCACAGCAAGCAGGATCGCAAGGGTACGTACGCCAACTTCGGCTGGCGTGCCTCCGACAATTTCAGCACACGCTTCTACGCCACGTACAACGACTACGACGTGGAGCTGCCGGGAGAACTCACCCGGGCACAGGTGGACGCGGACCCTGAGCAGGCACGGAGTGATGCCCTGAGCGGCGACTATTCCAAGCAGGTGAAGGCCTGGCGCCTCGCTGCAAAGACAACCGTGGCGGAAGTCGCGGGCGGCACGCTCGAACTGGGTGTTTCGTACGAACACCAGACGCTCTTTCATCCCATCGTCGACACGCCGTTCTTCAGCCTGCTGATCGATACCACGCACAAGGACAGCGGCGCCATGCTGCGCTACAGGCGGACCGCAGCAGGCTCGCACAGCCTGCTGTTCGGCGTGAACTACGGCTTCTCCTCGGTTTCAGGCGGCAACTACGAAAATATCGGCGGCCAACCTGGAAACCTGATGTGGTCCACCGACGACGACGCCTCGAGCCTGGAGCTGTTCGCGCTCGACCGCTGGAACTTCGCGCCCAGGTGGACGCTGGTCTATGGCGCCCAGTTCACCGCGGCCGATCGCGATGTGAGCGGATTCAAGGCGGACTACGACTCGTTCAATCCGCGCCTCGGCGCGATCTTGAGCCTGGGCGAGGCATCCGAATGGTACACGAGCGTGAGCCGTATCTATGAGGCGCCGACCACCTTCGAGCTGGTGGACGAATCGAGCGGTGGCGGCTCCGCCCTGGACGCCATGCACGGCGTGGCAGTGGAAATCGGCCTACGCGGCGGCGCCACCCGCGGCGAAACGCTGCTGAACTGGGATGTGTCCGGCTACTACACCGCGCTACGCAACGAGATCCTGTCCATCGACGATCCCAGCGCGCCGGGCACCAGCCTGTCGAAGAACATCGACGAGACCACGCACGCCGGCATCGAGGCGTTGCTGGGCGCGAGTTTTGCCGTCGGTGAAGGCGGTCACCGCATCGCGCCATTGCTGAGCGTGACCTTCAACGCCTTCTCGTTCGATTCGGATCCGGACTACGGCAGTAACCGCCTGCCCTCGGCACCGCGCTATTTCGCGCGCGGCGAGATACTGTACCGGAACACTTCCGGCTATTACGCCGGCCCGACCTTCGATCTCGTCGGCAGCCGCTACGTGGATTTCGCCAATACCTACCGGGTGGGCGCCTACTCGCTGATCGGCGCACGTGCGGGATTCACGACCGACAGGTGGGAGTTGTTCGCAGAGGCCCGCAATCTGCAGAACAAGGCCTACATCGCGACCGTCACTGTGCACGACCAGGCCGACGCCGATGCGAGGGCGCTGTATCCCGGCGCGCCGCGCTCGGTGTACATCGGCGCATCTTACCAGTTCTAGCAGCGCGTCCGGATGGTGGGTCCGGCTCCGCTAGTCGTCTTCTGCCTCGTCGAAGTAGCGCTCGGGTCCGGGACGTTTCGCCAGCTTGCGCTGCAGCGACCGCCGATGCGCGCCAAGCAAACGAGCTGCCGCCGAGATGTTGCCGTTGGTTTCGCTCAAGGCCTGCTGGATGTGTTCCCACTCCACTCGTGCCAGCGGCGTCATCGTGCTCTCCGGCTCCGGCACGGTTCCACTCTCCGCGAACAGCGATCGCAAGATGGCATCGGCCGTCACCGGTTTCAGCAGATAATTGTAGGCGCCACGTTTGATTGCTTCGACGGCGGTGGCAACACTGGCATAGCCAGTCACCAGCAGGATACGCATGTCGGCGCGGATGGCCTTCAGCGGCTCGATCAGGTTCAACCCCGACTCCTCGCCTAGCCGCAGGTCGACCAGCGCAAACTCCGGACAATGCTGGCGCGCGATGTTCAGCGCTTCCTCCAGCTGCCGCGCGCACACGGTTTCGAAGCCGCGCTTGAGCAGCGAGCGCTGCAAGGTCTGAAGATAAAGCAGATTGTCGTCGACCAGCAGGCCAACACTGCGACCATCGCGCGCGCCGGTCACGGCGTCACCATCACGGGCAACCGAAACGACACCACAACACCCGGACCATCCGTCGCCGCCTGCATCGACAGCGTGCCGCCCAGACGCTCCACGGTCGCATGCGACAGCACGAGCCCTATGCCAAGCCCCTCGCGCTTGCTGGTGCGAAATAGCGTGCCGGGCAGCACGGGTACTGTCTGACCGAAGCCGGCGCCGTAGTCGCGTATCGAGGCATGCATTCCGTCCCCGCTGGCCTCGATATGCAGATCGACGCGGCTCGCGCCCGCCTGCTCGCTGGCATCTGCGGCATTGTTGAGCAGCGCCTGGAGGAGATGACCCACCGCCCGATCAACCTTCCTCGACACCACCGAGGAACCGGTACGATGCAATTCGATCGTCGGCCGCACCAGACGCCAGCGCTCGATGACGCGCTCCACGTCCGCACCGGAATCCAGATTGCCACGAGCAGTATCTGCCGGACTGGCCAGCTCGCGGACCCGGTCGCGGCAGGCCTCGAGCAGTACCCGCATCGTGGCGTAGTCCCCACGCCGAGCATCGGTTCCCGCCTCTGCAGCCAGATCCTCTACCATCAGTGTCAACGTACCCAAAGGCGTATTGAGTTCGTGGGCCACGGATGCGGCGTGGGTAGCCAGCGCGATGATGCCTTCGTTGCGCGCAAAGCGCTCTTGCAGGCGCGCCACTTTCCGTTCGCTCTCGCGCCACGCAGTCGCCATGCGCGTGAAGAAGATCAGCACCACTGCCGCCGAAACCGCGAAGTTCGCGAGCATCCCGAACTTGTGGAGACCAAATGCATCCCCGAAAACCCCATGCACATGCGGTAACGGGCGCGCGAGCAATGCTGAAATACCGTAGCCGAGGAAGCTCGCGGCGGCAGTCGCCCAGATCCAGCGCCCCGGTAGCGCCAGGATGGACAGCGCGATCGGAAGCAGGAACAGCGACGAAAATGGATTCTCAACTCCACCGCTCCAGCCCACCATCCAGGCGAGCACGGTGATATCCACTAGCACGTGACCGAATACCTCGCCCTCGCTCGATTCTCCCGCGTAACGCGTGCGCCAGGTTGCATACGCATTGAACAGCAGCAGCGCCCCGATGCCTGCCCACAGCGGCGCCACGGACAGAGCCATTCCCATCGGCCCGGTCACCACGGCAATTGCAACCACTTGTCCGGCGATGGCGAGCCAGCGCAGGTTGCAGAGCAGGCGAAGCAATGACGAAGAGACGGGATTCAACATCGTTCCACACTCCAGTCGCCGCCCGCGGACCCCATACGTGAGTCCCAGCCGCCGATGCCCGTCAATTATGACTGCATTCCAGCGCATCGCATTCGACTTACGCCGTCGCGGCCAAGGCAGGGCACTTCAAGCGTGGGCGAGCCGCAAGTACAACCCGCATCGTGCCTAACGGTTCCATGGAACTACTCAGGCCGCGAGCTGCATGTTGTTGCTCATCGGCTTCGGGGGATTCACATCCCCGGGAATCACCAGTTCATGGTCGAAAGAAATCACCCACAGCCGCACCAGAACGGCAATGGCCTGGGTGCTCAGCAGCAGGTACGACGTTTACTTAGACTGCCTGAACTGGCGTGAAATCAGTAATCGGCAGACAGCAAGCAACACCCCTGCGCAAGATCCTGTTTCATAAAGAGTAATTTCAAAGATGGAATATCAGTGGCATTTGGATGCGGCACGAAATGGCGTGGAAAGATATGAAAATTTTCGAAGAACACGGGCTGATCTCACTCATCGTCCGACAACGCCATGGAAGCTTACCTGGTCGCCACGCGCGGCAGGATGAGCAGCCGTGGTGCCCTGAGTAGGGCCCGGTGCGCGCTCTACAGGCAACTACCCGGGCAAAGGTCAATGCCCGCTTATCCCAATGCTTCAGCCCTTGCAACTACTCCCCGTCGTCGCTTTCCAGCGCCAAATGTCCTCGCCGGCCAATGTAGTCGAGGTGCTTGCCGACCGGCTTGAGATCATTGCTGCTTCGCGGCAGCACTTTTACGACTACTTCGGGAGCGCGATCGACGGTCAGACGAATCTGCTCCACCTGCGCCGGCGTCAGCCGGTCTCCCGTGCGCGACCCGCCCCGCGCGTAGCTGGCGATGTTCAGCAGCATGCCGAACTCGTTACTACGCGGAACTCGGAACGGACGTTTCATGGTGGAGCCC
>JBAQWM010000096.1:0-3812 GCA_049298915.1 Steroidobacteraceae bacterium
GGTGGTCCGGCGCGTCATGCGCCGGACCCCTTGTGTGCGCCGCTGTTGCGCCGGAATCGTGATCAACGGCGGCTTGTCGTCACTGCCCGTATCCGCGAGCGTGAAGAAGAACATGATGGCAGTCATCACGCGCTTGGTCCGCAAGTCCGATTCGTCGATCCAGAACCAGTAGTCGCGGTACTGCACGGCGGCAAACGCCGAGTCCGGCCACGCCTTGCCGCTGCGGATTCGCACGGTCTGCTGACCGTTGTCATGACCCTCTGACTGCAGCCCCGGCGGGCCGCGCGCCCCATAGCGCCGGCCGCGTTACACTCGGCGTCAACAAGAAGGCCTGTTGTTCGTCCCATCCGCCCGACGCCTTTGCGCGCGCGCTGACCGAATTCCAATCGAGGGATACTCCATGACCCGGCTCCTACCCGCTGTCCTGCTGCTGGTCTGCTCGTTCGCTGCGCAGGCGGGCGACGACTCGACCCGCCTGCTGCGCTTCCCGGACATCCACGGCGATCGCGTCGTGTTTACCTACGGCGGCGACCTGTGGAGAGTGTCGTCCGCCGGCGGCACGGCCACGCGACTGACCTCGCACCCGGGTCTCGAACTGTTCGCCCGCTTCTCGCCCGACGGCCAGTGGATCGCGTTCACGGGCCAATACGGCGGCGATGAGCAGGTGTACGTCATGCCGGCCGGCGGCGGGGTGCCGAAGCAACTCACCTTCTACCCGGCCACGGGCCCGCTGGCCGACCGCTGGGGTTACGACAACCTGGTCTACGGCTGGACGCCGGACGGCAAATCGGTGCTGTTCCGCTCGAAGCAGGACGCCTTCGACCAGGGGGACGCCAAGCTGTATACGGTGCCGGTAGCCGGCGGTCTGCCGGTGCCGCTGCCGATACCGCAAGGCGGCGCGGCCGACTTCTCGCCGGACGGCCGGCGCATCGCCTACTCGCCGCTGTGGCGCGACTTCCGCACCTGGAAGCGCTACCAGGGCGGCTGGGCGACCGACCTGTACATCCTCGACCTGGCGACCCAGGGGCTCAACCGCATCACCACCGATGCGCGCACCGACCGCGATCCGATGTGGATCGGCGATGCGATCTGGTTCGCCTCGGACCGCAGCGGTACGCTGAATCTGTACCGCTACGATATCGCCGGCGGGCAGACGACCCAGGCGACCCGTTCGACGACCTTCGACGTGCGCTGGCCGAGCGCCGATCGCGAAGGCCGCATCGTGTACGAGCTCGGCGGCGAACTGCACGTGTTCGACACCGCCTCCGGCGACGACCGTGCACTGAGTGTGGACGTGCCCACGGATGGCGTCGCCTCGCGTCCGGAGAGGCTCGCCGTCAAGGACCGCGTCGAGGAGGTCATGCCAAGCCCGGGGCTGCAGCGGGTGCTGGTGGTGGCGCGCGGCGACGTGTTCACGGTACCGGCGCGCGATGGCGTGACCCGCAACCTGACGCGCTCGTCCGGTGCGCACGACCGCGAAGCGGCGTGGTCGCCCGATGGCAAGCTGATCGCGTATGTGTCCGACACGAGCGGCGAGGAAGAACTCTACGTGACATCGGCCGACGGCGGCGGCCCGGCACGCGCGCTGACGACGGGCTCGAAGACGCGCTGGTATCACCCGGTTTGGTCGCCGGACTCGGCCCGCATTGCGCTGCGCGACAAGGACAGTCGCCTGTACGTGATCGACGTCGCCACGCGCAAGGCCTCGCTGGTTGCCGACGATCGCGGCGAGCCGCCTGCCGACTACCGCTTCTCGCCCGACTCCCGCTACCTGGCCTACTCGCAGACGGACGATGCCCAGTTCCAGTCGGTGTGGGTCTGGAACGCCGCCGACGGCAAGTCGCGGCGCGTCACAGCCGAATATTTCCAGGCCCGCAACCCCGCCTGGGATCCAAAGGGCGAACTGCTGTACTTCCTGAGCCTGCGCGAATTCCACCCGCTGATCTCGAACCAGGAATTCGAGTTTGCCGGCAACCACAACCTCGGCATCTATGCGGTGGCGCTCCGCGGCGATGTCAGGAGTCCGCATGCCGCCCGCAACGACGACGTGGCCGACGAAACCGGCACGGGGAAAGACGCGAAGGACGCCAAGGGTGCCAGGGACGAGGGCGAAGGCAAGCCCGCGGCGCCCAAGGACCTCAAGATCGAGTTCGACGGTATCGTCGGCCGCGTAGCGCGCGTGCCGGTCGAGGCCGACAACTACGCCGACCTCGACGTCACCGACAAGCACCTGCTGTATCGGGTCACCGGTCCGTTCTATTACGGGCGGGACGGGGTCGACAAGCCGATGCTGGTCGCGTACTCGATTGAGGACCGCGAGGCCAAGACGATCGGCGAGGACGTGACCGGTTACGGACTCTCGGCCGACCGCAAGAAGGTGCTGCTGCAGTACGCAGGCGGCGAACTCAAGGTGGCGGAGGCCGGCGCGGATACCAAGGACGCCAAGCCCGTGTCGCTCGATGGCCTGGCCGTCGACCGCGTGCCGTCGGCGGAGTACGCCGGGATCTTCGCTGAGGTCTGGCGCCGGTTCCGCGACCACTTCTATGTGGCCAACATGCACGGCTACGACTGGGCCGCGCTACGCGACCGCTATGCGCCGCTGGTCGCGCATGTCGCGCACCGCAGCGACCTGAACTACGTGATCGGCGAGATGATCGGCGAGTTGAATACGTCGCATGCCTACATCGCGGGCGGCGACACGCGACTGCCCAAGCGGCCGTACGTGGCCCTGCCGGGCGCACGCTTCGAGCTCGACGCCGCGGCCGGTCGCTACCGCATTGCGAAGATCTTCGCCGGCCAGAACGAGGAAACGCACTACCGCTCGCCGCTGACCGAGGTCGGCGTGGGTGTGAAGGTGGGCGACTACGTGCTCGCCATCAACGGCCGCGAATTGCGCGCCACGGACAATCCCTGCGAGCTGCTGCAGGCCGAGCCGGACAAGCCGGTCGAGTGGCGCGTCGCGGCCAGCGCTGACGGCAAGGGCGCCCGCAAGGTGGTCTGGCAGCCGGTCAAGAGCGAGGACCCGCTGCTGTACCTCGAGTGGGTGCGCGGCAACATGGCGCGCGTCGACCGCGAGAGCAACGGCCGACTGGGCTATATCCACATCCCGGACATGGGCGGCGACGGCATCCGCGAGTTCGCGAAGTGGTGGTATCCGCAGGTGCGGAAGGAAGGTCTCGTCGTAGACGTGCGCGGCAATGGCGGCGGCAACATCTCGCAGATGCTGATCGAGCGGCTCTCGCGGAAAGTCACGGGGCTCGACTACGCCCGCAATGCCGAGACCGTGAGCACGTACCCGTACGCCGTGCAGATCGGGCCGATGGCGGCGCTGATCAACGAGACATCGGGCTCCGACGGCGACATCTTCCCGTACATGTTCCGCGAGGCGGGCCTGGGCCCGCTGATCGGCAAGCGCACCTGGGGCGGCGTCGTGGGTATCGGGGATCGCGGCCCGCTGCTCGACGGCGGCCAGGTATACGTGCCCGAGTTCGCGACCGCCAGCGCCGACGGCCGCTACGTGATCGAGGGCGCGGGCGTAACCCCGGACATCGTCGTGGAGAATGAACCCGCTGCCGTGATGCGTGGCGAGGACCCGCAGCTCGAACGCGGCGTGGCGGAACTCATGAAGAAACTGCCACCGACGGCTCGTGGCCTGCCGCCGCGGCCGGCGGATCCAGTGAAGACGCAGTAGGAAGAGGGGTCAGACCCCGGTCCAGGTACCGCAACCGTTGCGCACGGCGCCCGGGTTCTCGCCGGCGCATCCCCGTGCACGGCCCGCCGTGATCTTGCGCAGCTGGGAAACCGGGCTGGAT
>JBAQWM010000097.1:0-5466 GCA_049298915.1 Steroidobacteraceae bacterium
CGCGCGGGGTGCAGCGGCTTTTCCCTTGCGCATAGCGGGATTCGCGACCCGGATAGCCTTCCGTGCAGCCGCCGTCTTGCGCGACGTGGCTTTCCTGGCGGCCGGCTTTCCAGTTTTCGAAGCCTTCATTGCAGGCATCAGTTTCTCCGCTCGCGGCTAAATTGAGCGCCGGATTATAGCCCCCGCATCCCTGCGGTCCAGTGCCCAGATCAGCAGGCCTGGCTGCCTCACAGCCTCAGGGCAGTGTCACCGGCTCGGGGGCGGTCCAGCCATTGCGACGGCGCTCGGCGACAATCGTCGTGAATATGCCGCCACGCACGTTGAATCGTGCCGTGAGGCGCAGGAATCGCGGGTCCAGCAATGCGGCCAGCCGGTCCACGATTTCATTGGTTACAGCCTCGTGGAATGCGCCGCGGTCCCGGAAAGACCAGAGGTAGAGCTTCAGGGACTTCAGCTCGACGCACAGCTCATCCGGCACATATTCCAGTTCCAGGGTCGCAAAATCCGGCTGGCCCGTGCGCGGGCACAGGCACGTGAACTCCGGAATCTGCATGCGGATCGTATAGTCGCGGCTGGGGCTCGGATTCCGAAAGGTTTCGATGTCTCCAGATGGCGACTGTCTGCTCATGCGGTTCCAGCCCCGGTCGTACTCAATCGCGGCCCGTTAATCTACACTAGCTTAAATGCGCCTAGCCAGGATCAAACTCGCCGGATTCAAGTCGTTCGTGGATCCGACGGTCGTGACATTTCCCCGCAACTTGACCGGGGTTGTCGGACCCAATGGCTGCGGCAAGTCGAACATCATCGACGCCGTGCGCTGGGTCATGGGCGAAATATCGGCGAAGCATCTGCGCGGCGACTCGATGACGGACGTGATTTTCAACGGCTCCCGCAGCCGCAAACCCGTTGGCAACGGCTCGGTCGAGCTCGTGTTCGACAATGGCGATGGGAAAATCGCGGGTCCCTATGCCGGGTTCGCAGAAGTTTCGCTGAAGCGACTCGTGTCCCGCGACGGCATTTCGACCTATTTCATCAATGGATCGAAATGCCGCCGCAAGGACATTACGCACCTGTTCCTGGGCACCGGTCTCGGGTCCCGCAGCTATGCGATCATCGAGCAGGGCATGATTTCCAGGCTGATCGAAGCCCGTGCCGAGGACATGCGCGCATTTGTCGAGGAAGCGGCCGGCATCTCGCGCTACAAGGACCGGCGGCGCGAGACCGAGAACCGGATTTCCCAGACGCGCGAGAATCTCGAGCGTCTCAACGACGTGCGCGAAGAGGTCGATAAGCAGATCCGGCACCTGCAGCGCCAGGCCGGCATCGCGCGGCGCTACCAGGAACTGACGAACCGGCGGCGCCAATTGCAGGCGGAACTGCTGGCGCTCAGGATTCGCGATCTCGACGGCGATGTCGCCGCGAGGCAAGCCGTGGCAAACGAGCGCGAGACCGCAACGCAGGCAGCGATCGCCGGGCTGCGCGCGGCGGAGTCGGCGCTCGAAAAAGCGCGCGCGATTCATGCCGAGCGTTCCGATGAGCTTGCCGCGGTCCAGGGGCGCTATTACCAGGCCGGTGCCGACGCCACGCGAACGGAACAGACGCTTCTGCACACGCGCGAACTGCGCCAAAGGCAGCGCGATGACCTCGAGCGTGTGGTGCAGGAACATCAGGAGTCGGACAACCTGGTGAGCCGCGACCAGGAACAGTTGCGCGAGCTTGCCGACTCGGTTGCACGTGGCGAGCCGGAACTGCTGGCTGCACGCGGGACGCAAGCGGCGGCCCGGACCGCTCTGGCGGAAGCCGAGTCCGCGATGGCGGACTGGCAGCAGGGCTGGGAGATTTTCAGCCGCGAATGCGCCGATGCCTCGCAGAGCACGCTGGTCGAGCGCACCAGAATCGAGCAGATCGAAGCCGGTCTGGCACGCCTGCTGGCACAGCGTGAGAGGTTGGCACAGGAACGCGCGCAGCTCGAGAAACTGGTCTCCGGCGCACGCCCGGAGGAATTTGCCGCTGCGGAGCGGCAGGCGCGGGAGGGCGGTGCCGCCGCCCAGCGCGAGCTCGACGCAGCGCTTGCGCGACTGCAGGCGGAACGCGAATCCGAGCGCAAGGCGGCGATTGCACTCGACGCGGCCCGCGCGGAGTTACAGGTTGTCCGCGGCGAGCTGGTTGCGGTGGAAGCGGTTCAGAAGGCGGCGCTGGGTCAGGCGCAGGGCCGTGTCGTCGAGTGGCTGACGGCGCACAAACTGGAGCAGCGCTCGCGGCTGGCGCAAATGCTGGTCGTAGAATCAGGATGGGAGGGCGCGGTTGAAACGGCGCTCGGCAACTACCTCGAGGCAGTCTGCGCGGACGCGGTCGAATCATTCGCCGGGGTCCTGGATCGGCTGGAAACCGGCCGCATCACGCTCGTTGAAGCTGCCGCCGCGGCGCCGACTGAAGCTGCTGCGGATTCGCTGTTGTCCAGGGTTTCCGGGCCAGCGGTCGTCGCCGGGCTGCTCGAAGGCATCATCGCCGTCGATACCCTGCGCGAGGCGATCGCGCGCCGCCGCAGCCTGCGGCCCGGGCAGTCCGTCATGACACGCGATGGGGTCTGGCTGGGCAGGGACTGGTTGCGCGTGTCGCGAAACGAGACCGAACACGCCGGAGTCATTTCGCGGGAACAGGATATCCGCCGGCTGCAATCTCTGGTTGCCGAAGGCGAATCCCGGGTTCTGGAACACGACCGCGCCGTGGCGGCCTGCCGGGCAAGGATGGCCGAGCTGGACGCCAGCCGTGACGAACTGCATGGCACGGTCAATCGCCTGCATCACGACCTGGTCAACGTGCGCGGGGCGCTCGAGGCAATCCGCTCGCGTGCCCAGCAGTTTGGCGAGCGGCTCACCAACGTGCGTGCCGAACTGGCACAGAGCGATCGCGAGATTGCCCGCGATGAGCTGGAAATTCGTGCGGCGCGCCAGCGGCTCGAGTCCGGGCTGACGCAGATGAATGCGTTGCAGGACCGGCGCCCTGGTCTGGAACGCAAGCGCGAGGCGCTCCGCGCGCAGCTTGCGGTGGCGCGTGAACGCAGCGCAACGGACATTGCAGCGGCCCAGCAGGTGGAAATCCGTTTTGAATCGCAGCGCTCCACATTTGCGTCCTTGCAGACCAGTCTCGATCGCGCCAGCGATCAGGCCCGTCTGCTCGCGGAGCGGCGCGCGGATCTCGAACGGCAGTTGGCGCAGGGCGAGGCGCCGCTCGTAGCGCTCGAGCGGCAACTGCAGCAGTTCCTGCAACAACGCCTCGCAGTCGAGCGCGCGCTGGCCGAATCCCGCCGGCTGGTCGAGGCGGCGGACGCACAGGTGCGTGAACTTGAAATGGCGCGCCAGGGATGCGAGGGTCAGGTTGAGTCTGCGCGCGCCGCGTTCGCGGAGATCAACCTTGGCATGCAGGAAGCCCGGGTACGGCGAGAAGCGCTCATGGAGCAGTTCACGGCCACGCACTTTGACATTGCCACGGTCGCGTCGGCGTTGCCGCCTGAAGCAACGGTGCCGGCCTGGGATCAGCAGCTGGTCGAGACCAGTGAAAAAATCGATCGGCTGGGGGCGGTAAACCTGGCATCGATCGACGAACTCACCGAGCAGTCGGAGCGCAAGGAGTACCTCGATCGCCAGTTGGCCGACTTGTCTGATGCCCTCAGCACGCTGGAACAGGCAATACGCAGGATCGATCGCGAGACGCGTGCGCGATTCCAGGATACTTTTGACCGCATCAACAGCGGACTGAAGGAAAAATTCCCGCGGTTGTTCGGGGGCGGCGCGGCATACCTCGAGCTGGTCGGCGACGACCTGTTGACGGCGGGTGTTGCGGTCATGGCGCGGCCGCCGGGCAAACGCAACAGCACGATCAGCCAGTTGTCGGGTGGTGAGAAGGCATTGACCGCGGTAGCGCTGGTATTCTCGATCTTTGAACTCAACCCGGCGCCATTCTGCCTGCTCGACGAAGTCGATGCTCCACTCGACGACAATAATGTCGGCCGCTTCTGCGACATCGTCAGGGACATGTCGGAACGGGTGCAGTTCGTCTTCATCACGCACAACAAGGCGACGATGGAACTCGCGAACCACCTGATCGGGGTGACCATGGGCGAGCCCGGTGTCTCGCGCCTGGTGGCCGTGGACGTAGACGAGGCGGTCAAGATGGCTGCTGTCGGATAGCCGGGGAGGCATCCCAGTGTCGGAGCTTCGCTGGATTCTGCTCGGAGCCGGAGTTGCGCTGATCCTCGGCCTCTGGTGGTGGGAGACACGCAAGGCGCGTACGGCAGTGGACCCGGCAGCAAGCTGGCAGCGTGGCCGCGCGGAACCGAGTGTCGACGGCGCCGCGCAGGCCGGCGACGAAATTCCCGTGCCGCCGCCGCCTGCCAAGCCCACGATCGAGCGACTCCGCGCGCAGCGCAGACCGCCACTCGTTGAAATTCCCGATGAACTGGAGGTCGATGTGTCGGCGTATGTCGGCCGGGACCGGCGCCAGCTGCCCGAGCCCGAACCGATCGATATCGCACTCGCAGGCGCCGCGCGAATGCGCCCGGTTGGCGGCGATGCGCAAATCGTGGCTGACCCGGAGGCGGACGATTTCGCGTCCTGGATGAGTACGCAGCCGCTGGAACGGCCGGAAGCAGCGCAAAGGCGCGCAGGTGATTACAAGGAGCCGAAAGTGGCGGATCCGGCCGATCAGCACACGGCCGAAGCCTCAAAGCAGCGCATCGTCGCGCTGCGAGTCGTTGCCCACGACGAGCTGTGGGACGGCCGGCAATTGCGCGAGGCGATCCTGGCCGAAGGCCTGCATTACGGGAAGTACTCGATCTTTCACCGGGAACGCGAGGACGGCAAGACGCTTTTTTACGTGGCTAACATGATGGAACCGGGCTCGTTCGATCTCACCCGGATGGATGACCAGCTGTTTCCCGGCATTTCATTGTTCGGCATTGTTCCGGGTCCGCTGGATGCGCCGGCTACATTCGACCTGGTGCTGGCGGCCGCGCGTCATATTGCCGAGCGCCTGAAAGGCCAGTTGCAGGACGAGCAGGGCAGTACACTGACCGCGCAGCGGATCCTCAATCTTCGCGAGGAGTTGGTGCACTTCGAGCACCGCAGCAGGCGCCTGCGCCGCAACTGATGAAGCCAGCAACCGCAACCCTGCGGCGGCGTGTCGAGCGGCTGCGAGCCGAGATCGAGCGCCACAATTATCTTTACCACGTGCTCGACGACCCGGAGATCCCGGACGCGGCGTATGACCGACTGATGGCCGAGTTGCGCAAACACGAAGGTCAGCATCCCGATCTGGTCGTGCCGGAGTCCCCGACCCAGCGGGTCGGTGGGGCAGCGGTGCCGGAATTCTCCCAGGTCCGGCACCAGCTGCCGATGCTGTCGCTCGACAACTTGTTCACGCGCGAGGACGTCGAGGCATTCGATCGCAGGATCCGAGAGCGGCTGG
>JBAQWM010000098.1:0-19838 GCA_049298915.1 Steroidobacteraceae bacterium
CCATACCTGTGGTTGCTGCTGTTCTTCCTCGTGCCATTCCTGATCGTCTTCAAGATATCGGTCTCCGATATCCGGCTCGGCATGCCGCCCTACGAGCCGCTGGTCACCTGGGCAACTGCACAGGTCATGGAACTCAAGATCAATCTGGGCAATTACGCATTCCTGTGGGAGGACGCGCTGTACCGGAATGCCTACGCGAATTCGATACTGACTGCGGCAATCTCGACCGGGATCTGCCTGCTGATCGGTTACCCGATGGCTTATGGCATCGCGCGCTCGAATCCTTCCTGGCGCAATCTGCTGCTGCTCCTGGTGATGCTGCCATTCTGGACTTCATTCCTGCTGCGGGTCTATGCGTGGATCGGAATCCTGAAGAACAATGGACTGATCAATAACGTGCTGATGGCCGTCGGTGTGATCGACGAACCGATCGTGATGCTGCAAACGGACTTCGCCGTCTACCTCGGCATCGTATATTCCTACCTTCCATTCATGGTGTTGCCGCTGTACACGGCGATCGAGAAGCTGGATCTGACGCTTCTGGAATCTGCCGCCGATCTCGGCTGCCGGCCGGTCAAGGCATTTTTCAAGATCACGGTGCCGCTCACGAAGGGCGGGATAATCGCGGGCTGCATGCTGGTCTTCATTCCGGCAGTCGGCGAATTCGTGATCCCCGCGCTGCTCGGCGGTCCGGATTCGCTGATGATCGGGCGCGTGCTGTGGGAGGAGTTTTTCAATAACCGCGACTGGCCGGTCGCGAGCGCGGTGGCAATTGCGATGCTGCTGCTGCTCGTATTCCCGATCATGATCCTGCAGCGCGTGCAGGGACGTGAGCTGGGGGCGCACCGATGAACCAGCGGCGCTCGTTCTTCGTGCTGACGATGATGGCCTTCGGCTTCGCATTCCTCTACATACCGATACTCTCGCTGATCGTCTACTCGTTCAACGAATCGCGGCTCGTCACGGTCTGGGGCGGCTTCTCGGTCAAGTGGTATCTGGCGCTGCTGGAGAACGAGCCGGTCAAGGATGCGGCATGGCTGTCATTCCGGATTGCGGTCATGAATGCGACCGGGGCGACGATACTGGGCACACTGGCGGGGCTCGCATTGGCACGATTCGGGCGCTTTCGCAGCCGTTCACTGCTGGCGGGCATGACGACCGCGCCGCTCGTGATGCCCGAAGTGATCACGGGCCTGTCACTGCTGCTGCTGTTCGTCGCCATGGAACTCGCATTCGGCTGGCCCGCCGGGCGCGGCATTACGACGATAACGATCGCGCACATCACATTCTCGATGGCGTACGTCACGGTCGTCGTGCAGTCCCGTCTGGCTACGCTCGACGAATCGCTGGAAGAGGCGGCGATGGATCTCGGCGCGCGGCCCGCCAAGGTGTTTTTCCTGATCACGCTGCCGATCATCATGCCTGCGATACTCGCGGGCTGGCTGCTGGCGTTCACGCTGTCCTGGGACGACCTCGTGATCACGAGTTTCGTGTCGGGCCCCGGCTCGAGCACGCTCCCGGTGCTGATATTCTCGAAGGTGCGGCTGGGCGTCAGCCCCGACATCAATGCACTCGCAACCATCCTGGTGCTGATCGTGGCGACCGGTATCGTCACGGCTGGAATCTTCATGCAGCGCCAGCACAAGCGACGCGAGAGGGACGTCCAGCAGGCGCTAGCCGCCAATCAATGATGTCCCTGGCCGCCAGCAAGCTGCCCGGCGTCGCCACGACGATCTTCACGGTCATGTCGAGGCTCGCGGATGAAACGGGCGCGATCAACCTGGGACAGGGATTCCCGGATTTTCAGCCTCCGGCGCGGCTCTGCGAGCTGGTTGCACGGCACCTTGGCCGCGGCCACAACCAGTACGCACCGATGCCGGGCCTGCCGGCGTTGTGCGAGCAGATCGCCGGGATGTTCCAGCGCAGGCACGGCATTTCGATCGACGCAGCGCGCGAGGTCACGGTCACCGCGGGCGGCACGGAGTCGCTGTTCGCCGCGATCCACGCGGTCGTCCGACCCGGCGATGAAGTCGTGATACTGGATCCCGCCTACGATTCCTATGGTCCGGCCGCCGAGCTCGCCGGCGCGCGTCTCAGGCGGGTACCGCTCAGAATGCCGGACTTCGGCATCGACTATGACAGGCTGGCGGCCGCGATCGGTGCGCGCACGCGACTGCTGATCGTCAACACGCCGCACAACCCCACCGGTGCCGTGCTGGAAAACTCCGACTGGGAGCGCATCGCGGAAATGATACGGCCGACCGGGGCGATGGTGCTTTCCGACGAGGTGTACGAGAGCCTTGTCTACGACGGCAGGCAGCATTCGAGCGTGCTGTCAAACGGGTACCTGCGCGAGCGGTGCTTCGCGGTGTTTTCGTTTGGCAAGGTCTACAATGCCACCGGCTGGAAGGTCGGGTATTGCGTGGCTGCACCGGTACTGGCCGCGGAGTTCCGCAAGGTGCACCAGTTCCTGACATTTTCCGTCTCGACACCGATGCAGCACGCAATCGCGGACTTCATGCGCGAGGAGCCGGGTTTTCAGGACGGATTGGCGGCTTTCTACCAGCAGCGACGCGACCGTTTCGCCGCCTTGCTGGCAGCTTCGCGGTTCAGACTCACGACGGCGGCGGGCACCTATTTCCAGCTCGCGGACTACAGTGAAATCTCGGGGCTGCCGGATACCGAGTTCTGCATTGATCTGACGCGCAGGCACGGTGTTGCCGCGATACCCTTGTCCCCATTCTGCGCCGAACCGCCACCGGCCCGGCTGGTGCGATTCTGTTTCGCAAAGGATGATGCGACGCTGCTTGAGGCCGCAGAGCGGCTCGCCGACCTATAGAACAGGAATCAATCAACAATCATGAAACCCATCAACGAAGTTGCGCGCGCGCTTGGCATCGAGTCAGTGGACCTGGAGCCCTACGGGCATTACAAGGCCAAACTGTCCCTGGACGCCTTCAGGGGAAAGCCGCGCCGCGGCAAGCTGGTGCTGGTCTCGGCGATCACGCCGACGCCCGCGGGAGAGGGCAAGACGACTACCTCGATCGGCCTGGTGCAGGGCCTGGCGAAAATCGGAGTGCGCAGCGCGGCCGCTTTGCGCGAGCCGAGTCTTGGCCCCGTTTTCGGCATGAAGGGCGGAGGCGCGGGCGGCGGGGCATCCGAGGTCGTGCCGATGATGGACATCAACATGCACTTCAATGGCGATTTCCACGCCATTTCGAGCGCGCACAACCTGCTGGCGGCGCTGGTCGACAATGGGCTCCACAACGGCAGCAGCCGGCTCGATCCGCGGCATGTGACCTGGAAACGGGTCATGGACATGAATGACCGCGCGCTGCGGGACATCATCATCGGCCTCGGCGGGCGCAGCGAAGGCATACCGCGGGAGACCGGGTTTGATATCACGGCGGCAAGTGAAGTGATGGCCGTGCTGTGCCTGGCGGACGGCATTCCGGACCTGAAGACTCGTCTCGGCCGCATCGTCGTGGGTTATGAAAGCGACGGCAAGCCGGTCACCGCGCACGACATCCAGGCTGTCGGCGCGATGGCCGCGCTGCTCGCCCAGGCGATCAAGCCGAATCTGGTGCAGACGACCGAGGGCGTGCCTGCATTCGTTCACGGCGGTCCATTTGCGAACATCGCCCACGGCACCAACAGCATTACCGCCACGCATGCCGCGCTTTCCTATGCCGATATCGTCGTGACCGAGGCGGGTTTTGCCTTCGAACTTGGTGCCGAGAAATTCTTCGACATCAACTGCCGCTATGGCGGCTTTGCACCAGCCTGCACCGTGCTGGTTGCGACCATCCGCGCGCTGAAGATGCATGGCGGCAAGCCGCTCTCTGCAATCGGCAGGCCCGATGTGGACGCAATGATGAAGGGCGTCTCGAACATGGAAAAGCACCTCGAAAACATCCGTAAATTCGGCCAGCCCTGCGTGGTCGCAGTCAACCACTTTCCGACCGACACAGTCGAGGAGGTGGCGGCGCTCAGGAAGCACTGCAAGTCGCTCGGCGTGGATGCCGTGGAAGCGAGGCCGTTCAGCGAAGGCGGCAAAGGCTGCACGGAACTGGCCGCCGTCGTGCGTGACCTGGCGGCCGCGAACGAGCCCAAGTTCACGCCGCTGTACGACTGGAATGCCCCGATCGAGGAGAAGATCGCGATTGTCGCCCGCGAGATGTACGGTGCTCATGCGGTCGACTACACGCCGCGGGCCCGTCGTGACCGCGAACACCTCGAGCAGGCCGGCTTCGGCAAGCTGCCCGTGTGCATTGCCAAGACGCAGCAGTCCTTGTCGGACAACCCGGCGCTGCTGGGCCGTCCCAAGGACTTCCTCGTGACGGTGCGGGAGATTCAGCTCGCCGCGGGTGCGGGTTTCGTCATTCCGATCACCGGATCGATCATGCGCATGCCGGGGCTGCCAAAGGAACCGATGGCCCACAATTTCGACCTGAGCGACGCAGGCGAAATACTCTTCAGACGCTGAGTTGCTCGGGGTCGATTGCGTTCTGCGCGCAGGCCGCCGTGAGGGTATTGCGCAGCAGGCAGGCTATAGTCATCGGCCCGACACCGCCGGGCACCGGAGTTATGGCTCCGGCGACGCGGGCCGCCGCGTCGAAATCGACGTCGCCCACCAGCTTCTCGCGCGGCCCGCCGGATGAAGGCACGCTGATGCGATTGATGCCCACGTCGATTACCGTCGCGCCTGGCCGGATCCAGTCGCCCTTGACCAGTCCCGGCTTGCCGATCGCGGCGATCAGGATATCGGCGCGGCGGCACTCCTCGGCGAGGTCGCGCGTGCGCGAATGAGCGACCGTCACCGTGCAGTTTTCGCGCAGCAGCAGCTGCACCATCGGCTTGCCGACGATATTCGACCGGCCGACGACCAGCGCCCGCTGGCCGCCCAGGTCGCCCAGGCATTCCTTCAGCAGCAGCAGGCAGCCCAGCGGCGTGCAGGGAATCATCCCCGTGCCGCGGGCAGCGAGCAGGCCCGTGTTGACGATACTGAAACCGTCGATGTCCTTGCGGGGCGCAATGGCGTCGATGACGGCAAGCTCGTCGATCTGCCGCGGCAACGGGAGCTGGACCAGGATACCGTGCACGGCCGGGTCGTTGTTGAGCCGCGCGACATGGTCCAGCAATTCCCGCTCGGTGGTCGTTGCCGGCAGCCGCGTTTCGAACGACCGCATGCCCGCTTCGCGCGTCTGGCGGCCCTTGTTGCGGACATAGATTTCGCTGGCCGGGTCTGCGCCCACCAGTATCGCGGCGAGTCCGGGAGTAACGCCGTGGCGTGCCGCGAGCACAGCGACCTGCCGCGCCACCTCGGCCCGGACCCGCGCGGCAAGAGCGCGGCCGTCGATGAGCCGGGCCTGGTGCGGGGTCGCCGGCGTCATCGTGGACCCGGACTCTGCCATGATTCTGACCTCATGCCATACTGGTGGCCGCGAGGGTACCTGAAAGCCCCGTTCAATTGCGAGATCGCGAGCCCCGATGAACGTCAAGCGCGACGACGAGCCCGTTCGACGAATCCGGATTGACGCGATGCGCGGCGGCCAGCTCAGGTCGCAGCAGGATCTCGTGGTCGTCGAGGAACCGCTCGAAATCCGCCTCGCCCGCGTTGCGGAACCGGGGCCGGGACGTGCCATTTCGATCACGATGCGCACACCAGGCCACGACGTCGAGCTTGCCGTCGGATTCCTGCATGGCGAAGGTCTCATTCGGTCAAGGGACGACATCACGTCGGCGCGCGTCTGCGGTCCGACCGGCAATGTCGTGCGGGTGGAGCTGGGCGCGGATGTACAATTGGACCTTGCGCGGCTCGAGCGCAATTTCTATACGAGCTCCAGCTGCGGCGTATGCGGCAAGGCATCGCTCGACGCGGTGCATGAGATGCTGCCGATCCGGGCGGTCGGCGGCACGACCAGCGTGTCGGCCGCATTGCTGGGCAATCTCGTCCTGCGGGCCCGGAGCGCCCAGGATGTCTTCCGTGACACCGGTGGATTGCATGCTTCCAGCCTGTTTGACGCGCACGGGGATCTGCTGGCGACATACGAGGATGTCGGCCGGCACAATGCGCTCGACAAACTGGTCGGCGCCAGGCTGCTCGAGGGCGCGTTGCCGCTTTCCGGCTGCGTATTGCTGTTGAGCGGCCGGGCCAGCTTTGAGCTGCTGCAGAAGGCGGCGGCAGCCGGCGTGCCGGTCGTTGCAGCGGTCGGCGCGCCATCAAGCCTCGCAATCGATCTGGCGGAGCGCACCGGGATTCTCCTGATCGGATTCCTGCGTGACCAGTCATTCAACGTGTATACGCATCGGGAACGACTGCAATGAAGCAGAGCGCGGCGCCGCAACCGCTCGGCAAGGCACAGCATGACAAAATCCTGGCGATTGTCGCGCGCCACAGCAGACAGGCAGGCCCGTTGATCGAAATCCTGCACGAGGTGCAGCGTTCATTCGGCTGCGTGCCTGCCGAGGCCGTACCGGTCATTGCAAACGCGCTCAATCTCTCGCGGGCAGAAGTCCACGGCGTGGTCACTTTTTATCATTACTTCCGCGGCACTCCCCACGGTCGTCAGGTTGTCCGGCTGTGCCGGGCGGAGGCCTGCCAGTCCATGAATGGCGCGGCGCTTGCAGAGCACGCGATGAAAAGACTCGGCATAGGCTTTGGCGAAACAACCCCTGGTGGCGCGGTTACGCTCGAGGCCGTTTATTGCCTCGGGCTGTGCGCCTGTTCCCCCGCGGCAATGATCGATCAGGAGCTGTTCGGGCGACTGACGCCAGAGCGCCTGGACGAACTGATCCGGCGTGACGATGAAAAGGTGAGCACCTGATGGTCACCGTGTGGGTATCGCGGGATGCGGGAGCACTCGCGCTTGGCGCGGAGGCGACCGCGCAGCAGCTCCTGGCCGGCGGCGACGGAATCCGGCTGCGCCGCAACGGCTCCCGTGGCATGTACTGGCTCGAGCCGCTCGTCGAAGTGGAGTGCGCGGCCGGCCGGGTCGCCTACGGACCGGTAGCGGCGCGCGACGTGCCGGGTCTGCTGAAAAAAGGTCTGCTGCAGGGCGCAGCGCATCCGCTGCGGCTAGGCCCGATCGAGGCGCATCCCTGGTTTGCATCGCAGCAGCGACTCACATTCGCACGGGTCGGGCGCATCGACCCGCTCGATCTCGACGACTATCTTGCGCACGGCGGCTTTCGCGGCCTGCGGCGCGCAGTCGAAATCGGCTCTGTCGCGACCGTCAATGAGGTGGTCGAGTCCGGGCTTCGCGGTCGTGGCGGAGCGGCATTCCCAACCGGTCTGAAGTGGCAGACGGTGCTGAAGCAGCCGGAAGGCCAGCGGTATATCGCCTGCAACGCGGACGAGGGCGATTCGGGAACATTTTCGGACCGGATGCTGATGGAGGGCGATCCATTCTCCGTCATCGAAGGCATGATCATCGCGGGCCTGGCGGTCGGCGCTACGCGCGGGTACATCTATCTCCGGGTCGAGTACCCGCATGCATTCCAGGTCTTGACCGCGGCGATCGCCGCTGCGCGCAGAGCCGGCTACCTCGGTGCCGACGTATGTGGCAGCCGCATCGCGTTCGACATCGAATTGCGCGTCGGCGCCGGCGCGTACATCTGCGGCGAAGAAACGTCGATGCTGGAAAGCCTCGAGGGCCGCCGTGGAGAAATCAGGGTGCGCCCGCCGCTGCCGGCGGAGAAGGGTCTGTTCGGAGCACCGACGGTCGTCAACAATGTCGTGACACTGGCGACCGTCCCGGCGGTGCTGGCGGAAGGCGCGGCGGCATACCGCGACTTCGGCCAGGCCAAGTCGCGCGGAACAATTCCACTGCAGCTGGCCGGCAATGTGCTCCGCGGCGGTCTGGTCGAGCGGGCATTCGGGCTCACGGTGCGCGAACTCCTGTACGACTACGGTGGCGGGTCCGCGAGCGGCCGGCCGATCCGTGCAGTCCAGATCGGCGGGCCACTGGGGGCCTACCTGCCAGAGTCACAGTTCGACACGGCGCTGGAATACGAGGCGCTGTCGGCAATCGGCGCGATGCTCGGGCATGGCGGTGTCGTGGCATTCGACGACACCGTCGACATGCTCGAAATGGCCCGTTACGCGATGGAATTCTGCGCGATCGAATCCTGCGGCAAATGCACGCCCTGCCGCATCGGATCCGTGCGGGGCGCCGAGGCGCTCGGGAATGTGGCCCGCGGCATCAATCCGGAAGCCAATCTTGCGCTCGTTGCGGAGCTGTGCGATACGATGGTACATGCTTCGTTGTGCGGGCTCGGGGGCATGGCGCCATTCCCGGTACAGAGCGCCATGAAGCATTTTGGCGAGGATTTCAGGCCACGGAACCCTGGAAGCTGACATGTACGCAATTGACCATAATGATCTTGGTACGCCGGCGCCCGCATCGACCGGGCAGGTGACACTCGAGATCGACGGTAGCGCCGTCATCGTTCCGGCAGGCACGTCGGTCATGAGGGCAGCCGCCCTCGCCGGTGGCCGGATTCCGAAACTCTGCGCCACGGACAACATGAAGGCCTTCGGTTCGTGCCGCCTGTGCCTGGTCGAGATCGAGGGCCGCCGCGGTTTTCCGGCTTCCTGCACCACCGAAGTGGCGGCCGGCATGAAGGTGCGCACGCAATCGCCCCGGCTGCAGAAGCTGCGGCACGACGTGGTCGAGCTGTACGTCTCGGACCACCCGCTCGATTGCGATACCTGCCCGGCAAACGGCCATTGCGAACTGCAGGATGCCGCCGCTGAACTCGGGGTCAAGGGCTCGCGTTACGCGAATGGCGGGGCCACCCAGCGCGGTGTCGCAGAGGACGCCAGCAATCCGTATTTCGTCTTCAATCCGGACCTGTGCATCGTATGCTCGCGCTGCGTGCGTGCCTGCGATGAGGTGCAGGGAACGCTTGCGCTGACGATCGAGGGCCGCGGCTTCGGATCGCGGGTGTCTGCCAGCCAGCACGAGTCATTCCTCGAGTCCGAATGCGTTTCCTGCGGGGCATGCGTCGAGGCCTGCCCGACCGCCGCCCTGACCGAGAAGCTGCCAATCGCTTTGGGCGTACCGACAAAAGCGGTGAACACGACCTGCGGCTATTGTGGCGTCGGCTGCTCGTTGAAAGCCGAGGTCAAGGAGTCGACGGTGGTCCGGATGGTGCCGAATCGCGCCGGTACGGCCAACAAGGGCCATGCCTGCGTAAAAGGGCGATTCGCATTCGGCTATGCGAGCCATGCCGAGCGCGTCCGGCGCCCGATGATCCGGGAACGTATCAGCGATCCCTGGCGCGAGGTGAGCTGGGACGTGGCGATCAACCACACTGCCGCCGAGTTCAAACGTATTCAGCAGAAGTACGGCCCCGATTCGGTCGGCGGCATCACTTCTTCGCGCTGCACCAACGAGGAAACATTCCTGGTGCAGAAGCTCGTGCGTGCGGCGCTTCATACCAACAATGTCGACACCTGTGCGAGGGTCTGCCACTCGGCGACCGGATACGGGCTGAAGCACACACTGGGCGAATCTGCGGGAACGCAAGCCTTCACCTCGGTGATGAAGGCCGATGTAATCATGCTCATCGGCGCCAACCCGACCGACGGACATCCGGTTTTCGCCTCGCAGCTGAAGCGCCGCCTGCGCCAGTGCGCCAAGCTCATCGTCATCGATCCACGCGCGATCGACCTGGTACGCACGCCCCACATCGAGGCGGCTGCACACCTGCAGCTGCGACCCGGCACCAATGTGGCGGTCATCAACGCGCTGGCCCATGTCATCGTCACGGAGGGTCTGGCCAGGGACGACTATGCGGAGGCGCGCTGCGAAGTCGATTCCTACCGCAAGTGGAAGGCGTTCGTTGCCGATGCCAGGAACTCGCCGGAGGCGATGGAAGCTGTCAGCGGCGTGCCGGCGGCGCTGCTGCGGACCGCGGCGCGCCTGTACGCCGCCGGACCCAATGGCGCGATCTACTATGGTCTCGGCGTCACCGAGCATAGTCAGGGCACGACGATGGTCATGGGCATCGCGAATCTCGCGATGGCGACCGCGAACCTTGGCCGGGAGGGGGTCGGGGTCAGTCCGCTGCGCGGCCAGAACAACGTGCAGGGATCCTGCGACATGGGGTCGTTTCCGCACGAGTTCAGCGGCTACCGTCATGTTTCGGACGATGCCACCCGCAGTCTGTTCGAGGCTGCCTGGGGTGTGCCACTGGCAAATGAGCCGGGCCTGCGTATCCCGAACATGTTCGAGGCGGCGCTCGACGGCAGTTTCCGCGCGCTCTACATACAAGGCGAGGATTTCGTCCAGTCCGATCCCAATACCAGCCACGTCGTCGCTGCGCTATCCGCGATGGAATGCGTAGTCGTCCAGGACCTGTTCCGGATCGAGACCGCGCGCTATGCGCATGTCTTCCTGCCAGGTTCGACCTTCCTCGAAAAGGACGGGACATTCACGAATGCAGAACGGCGCATATCGCGCGTCAGGAAAGTGATGGAGCCGCTGGCGGGGCTCGCGGACTGGGAAGTCACGATGAAACTGGCCCAGGCCATCGGTTACCCGATGCACTACTCGCATCCTTCCGAGATCATGGATGAAATTGCGCGCCTGACGCCGACATTCCGCGGCGTCACCTACGAGAAACTGGATCGCCTCGGCAGCATCCAGTGGCCCTGCAATGATGCGGCACCCGAGGGCACGCCCACGATGCATGTCGGAAGCTTCGTGCGCGGCAAGGGCAAGTTCTACCTGACGGAATATGTCCCGACTTCAGAGCGCAGCACGAGCCGGTATCCGCTGCTCTTGACCACGGGACGCGTGCTGTACCAGTACAATGTCGGTACGCAGACGCGGCGCACGTCCAATGTTTCCTGGCAGTCGGAGGACCGCCTGGAGATCCACCCCGACGACGCCGAGGCGCGCGGGATCTCGGACGGCGACTGGGTTGGAGTCACCAGCCGTACCGGCGACACCGTCATGCGGGCGGTCGTTTCACGGCGCATGACGCCGGGGGTGGTTTACACCACATTTCATTTCCCGGAATCCGGCGTCAATCTGGTGACCACCGAGAACTCGGACTGGGCGACAAACTGCCCGGAATACAAGGTGACTGCCGTGGAAGTGGTCAAGGTCGGACAGCCGGAGGCGTGGCAGGAGCGGATCCGTGCCGAACGCAGCAGGCAGCGCAGCCCGGCAATGCCGACCGCCTGAAGCGGAATCGACCGCGATGAACACCGATCGACTCGTTGCGATGGCCAATGACATTGCCGCGTTTTTTGCGGCCGAGCCGGATCCCGATGCCGCAGCCGAACAGGTGGCATATCACCTGCGGCGATTCTGGGCACCGAGGATGCGCAATGAAATCCAGCGCTGCCTGGAGCAGGGTGGCGCCGGCCTGAGTCCGCTCGCGAGGCGCGGCGTCGAGCGGCTCTAGTTCGGCAACGAGCGCCGGTATTCAGGCGGCGAATGACGCATCGGCCGGATCTATCGACAGGGATTTCGCCAGATGCGCCTCGACCACGGCAGCCGCCAGTGGTCTGGAGAAAAGGAATCCCTGTCCTTCATTACAGCCGTGCTGGCGCAACAGTTCGAATTGCGCCTGCGTCTCGACGCCCTCGGCGACGGTCCGCAGCCGGAGCGCTGTCGCGATGCCCAGAATCGCCATCAGGACGCGTTCAGCATCTTTCTCGCGCGACAGATCTGACACGAAACTGCGATCGATTTTCAGGCAATCCACCTGCAGTTGCCTGAGGTACCCGAGCGAGGAGTATCCGGTGCCGAAGTCGTCGAGGGCTATCGATACGCCGATGCGCCGCAGTTCCTGCAGCACTGCGCGCGTCTCGTCCGAGGCATTGATGACCGCCGACTCGGTCAATTCCAGTTCGAGCGCGCTTGGCGGCAGACCGCTGGCCGAGAGCGCCGCGATGACGCTATCCATGAATCTGGATGGCGCCCGCAGCTGATGCGCCGATACATTGACCGATACACTCAGGCCGCGGCCGAATGAATTGCGCCATGCGGCAGTCTGGCGACAGGCCTCCTGCAGCGCCCAGGACCCAAGCTTGTCGATCAGCCCGGATTCCTCGGCCAGCGGGATGAATTCGTCCGGCGCTATGGATCCCAGTTCGGCATTGGACCAGCGCATCAGCGATTCGGTGCCGACAATGGAACAATCGTCCATCATTATCCGCGGCTGGTATGCAAGAGACACTTCGCCCCGTTCCAGAGCCGCGTGCAGAGCTGACTCCAATTCCATGGACCGGCGCGCGCGCTGGTTGATGTCCGTGCTGAAGAACTTGTAGCCTGACTCGGTCGCGGACATGCTGCGAGCGGCCGTTGCCCGCGCGTTTTCGAGCAGTGTTTTCGCGTCAGGGCCATCCGCGGGCCACATTGCGATGCCGGTGGCCAACAAAATATTGGCAGTCCAGCCTTCGCCGCGCAATGGAGTGGCAAAAGCCTGCGCGATTTCCTCGGCGATACTGGCAGCCATCGCCGATGAATCGCATCCCTGGCGGCACAGCACGAATTCGCCGGCACCGAGGTGGGCGAAGGCGTCCGAATCTTCATGACCGATCGCGCCGATCATGATCTGTGCGGCATTGACGAATGCGTCATCGCAAGCCGCCTGGCCGAGCGACAATTGCAGCCGCTCGAGGCCAAGCAGCCGGAAGCACAGGATCCCCAGCTGTTCCGTGTGGCTGCGAGTCTTGATGTGCTCTGCGACCGTGTCGATGAAGCGCTGGCGGTTTGGGAGCCCCGTCAATGTGTCGAAATTGGCCAGCCGGTGCGCCTGCCGTTGCGCCTGCCGCAGTGCCGTGATGTCCTGCACTGCCAGCGTCAGCGTCCTGGTCTGCTTTCCCTCGCTGCCCGGCGTGGTCGTGCCCTGAATGTATAGGTGCGATCCCTCTGGCAGTCGCGCCTCCAGCCGGAATGACTGGCCGGACGCCTGCCAGCCCTGGAATGCGTCCAACACCCGCTGGCGGTCGCCAGTGCGAATCACAGTGACCAGATGCCCGATGTGGCTCCTGCTGCCTATCCCGTCCGGCAGCATCGACTGGACCAGGCTGGAAATGTGCAGCGTGCGTCCGGTCCCATCTATTTCCCAGTGTCCGACTTGCGCCATGTTCTGAACCATCTGCAACCGGGTGCGGCTGACCAGCAACTCGCGCCGGAATTCGTGCTCGCGCAGGAGGAATCGCACGCGTTCGATCAGCAGGCGGCCGCTGATGCCCTTGGTCGCGAAATCGGTGGCACCGGACTCGTAGGCGTGAGCGACCGATTCCAGATCGTCGCGGCTCGTCAGTATGAGTATCGGCACATCCTGGCCGGTCGGCGTCGCCCGTATCGCTAGGCAAAGCTCGAAGCCGTCCATACCGGGCATGATGACGTCCAGAATCAGGCAGTCCGCCTGGTGCTCAGAATAAAGGGCGAATGCGGCCTTGCCGTCACCCGTGCATACCACCTCGTAACCGTTCTGCTCCAGAGCAGCCTGGGTTACGAGGAGCGCGACGGCGTCATCGTCGGCGAGGAGGATTCGCGGCACGCGTTCCGTCATGCAGCCTGCCCTGTTTCATGTGCAATCCGGGTCAGAGCGGCACACAGGGTTGAATATTCCGGTCGCAACCTGTCCTTCAGGCGGCCCACGGCGTCGAGATCGCCCATGCGGGCCGCCAGCTCGCAATCGCTGGCGGCTTCCGCGAAGCGGCGCGCGCCGACACTGAGCGAGCACGATTTCAGCGCATGGGCAATGTGCCCTATTTCGAGCGCGTTGCCGGACTGGAGCGCCCGTTCCAGTTCATCCAGATTCGCTTCCACCTGCTTGTGGAAAAACGCGATCGCCTCCTGTACCAGCCGGGGCCTGCCGATGGCCTGCAATTCCTGCATCTGCTTCGGGTCGACCACCGGGAGCAAGCCTTCACGCGGGTGATATCCCGGGGCGTCCGTCGAAATATCCGAGCCGCGATTTTCGGCAGCGATCATGGGCGGGTGATATTCACCGGTCTGATCGGCAGTATTCGTCCCGGCCCCAGCCTGCTTGTCGGTGGGGATGCCCGTGGCAGCAATCAGTGCCGTATGCAGTTTCTTGATGGTGAACGGCTTGCTGATGAAATCGGTCATGCCGGCAGCCAGACAGCGCTCGCGGTCGCCCTGCAGGGCGTTAGCTGTGAGTGCAATGATCGGCATCGGTTTGCGGCCATTCGCGACTTCGGCTGCGCGGATGCGCCGGGTCGCTTCGAAACCGTCGACCAGTGGCATCTGGCAATCCATCAGCACCGCGTCGAATCCCCATGACAGCGCCTGCTCGATGCCTACACTGCCGTCGCCAGCCGTCTCCACGGTGCAGCCGATCGATTCCAGCATCCCGCTCGCCACCTCGCGATTGACGGGGCTGTCTTCGACCAGCAATACGCGAATATTCAGGCGCAGCCGGTGGCTCGCGGTCTGCGCCGCGGTGGCTGCCGGGCCGCCGCGTCCGAGGGCCTGTTCGACCGATTCTCGCAGCCGCGCCCGGCGCAGCGGCTTGGCGACGCGCGCATCCGGTTCGCTGGCGTGTACTTTCGATGCCAGGGCAGGCCTTGTGGTCGTCATGAGCACGACAGCAATCGATCTGGACCTGCCGCCGGCCCTGCGAATGCGGTCGAGCAGTTCACGGCCGCTCATGTCCGGCAGAACTTGGTCGATGATCACGAGACCGAAGTCGTCGATCGCCATGATGTCGATGGCCGCATGGCCCGAGCGGGCGGTCCACACACGCACACCGGCCGTCTCGAAGAACCGCGTCGTGACCCTGACCGCGGGGCCGTCGCCCTGCACCACCAGGACACTGCTCACCCCGGGGTCCCACTTCGGCGCGGCTGGTGCATCTTTCTGGATCGAGAGCGGGACCGTGACCCAGAACTTTGAACCGACACCCAGCGTGCTGGTGACGTGCACTTCGCCGCCCAGCAGTGTCACGAGCTGCCTGGTGATCGCAAGGCCGAGTCCGGTGCCGCCGTGTTTGCGCGACTCAAAGGAATCGCCCTGGGTGAAAGCCTCGAACATCGTCGGAAGCTGGTGCTCGGCAATGCCAAGACCGGTGTCCTCGACTTCGACGCGAAGCTGCACGCGGTCATCCGCTTCAACCGTCGTCATGGCGCGCAGGATGACCTGGCCTTTTTCGGTGTACTTGATCGCGTTGCCGAGCAGGTTGATGATGATCTGCCGCAGGCGCAGCGGATCTCCGCCGCATGATCCCGGAACCTTCGCGTCTATGTCGCATATGAACTCGAGATTGCGCTCGTGTGCGCGCGGCGCGAGCAATTCGCAGACTTCCTCGATCAGGTCGATCGGCGAGAAGTCGGTCTTCAGCACCTGCAGCTGGCCGGCCTCGATCCTCGAGAAATCGAGAATGTCATTGATGATGTCCAGCAGCGAGTCGGCGGACGACCGCATTGTCTGCAACATGTGCTTCTGCTGTTCTTCCAGGCGCGTGTTCTCCAGCAACTCCGCCATGCCGACCACGCCATTCATCGGCGTGCGGATCTCGTGACTCATGCGCGCCAGAAAGTCGCCCTTGGCGCGGCTTGCAGTCTCCGCTTCACGCGCGGCCTTTTCGAAACTCTTGGTACGGTCGATGACGAGTTCCTGCAGCTTGCGCCGGTGCTCGGCCAGCGCCAAATTCCGCGTGTGAACCTGCTTCAGCATCTCGTTGAAGCTGACCGTGAGGCGGCCGATCTCGTCGGGCCCGTCCGGCTTGGCCTGCAATGAGAAGTTCTTGGTGTGCGCCACCGCATCCATCATGTCGAGCAGGCGGCTGATCGGGGTCGCGATCCGCGCGCAGACACGGGCGGCGACCAGACCTGCGAAGATGACGACCAGCACCATGACAATCAGCGCCGCGCCCAGATGCTCGATCAGTGCGTAGTACATTGGCCGTGTGGACGCCACGACTTCCACCGAGCCCACGGGGTCGCCATTGATATCGAGTTTCCGCGTCACCGTCAGTTCGGGTAACGCGAGCTCCGGAATGTAGTCGACCGCGATGCGCTGCCATCGGGGCCTGCTGTGGTCAGGCTCCGGCTCCGCGGCGACGGGACTCGAGTAACTGCCGAGCAGATCCCTCCGCACATCGTACAGCCGGACGGTGATGGCGCGTGCTTCCTGCGCGATATTTTCGGCGGCGATTGCAGCGCCGGAACCGGAGTCGATGATCAGGGCGTCGATCGCGAGATTCCGGTGTTCCTCGATCGCAGCCGCGATCGCCCCTTTCATTTTCGAGTGATAATCAACAGCAAAGTTGACAGCCGGCGGCACGATGGCTACCAGCGCCGAGATCAGCGCGACGGCCATGATCAGCCGCGTAAGTCGTCGCGACAGCTTGCCGGTGGGACGCCAGGTCGTCTGCGACTTGCCAGTCCGTGCGACGGTCTGCGGAATTGGTTTAGGCATCAGCAGTCTCAGCCCATCCGTGCGGCAGGCAAATTACCGCAACTCCTAGATACTTGGGGTCGCCTGGAATGTCGGCGGCAGGCCACACAGTACGCTGGCCAGCGAACTGCGGAATATGCAATATGTGACGCCGGTCGCGAATCGGCGCGAACAGCCAGGCGCAATCGCCAGTGATGCCGACGATTGCGGCGGGACGGCGATGCGGGTGCCGAATTGGCTGAAGTGCAGCAGCAGACTGGGCTGTTGCCCCGATTCAGGAAGCGCCGCTGCAGTCAACCCCAATTCCTGAAGAGCTGCACGCCACTGGTGATGGCCGGCATTGCCAGCCGGTCATTCCCGCGCCAGCGGCAGCACCGTTGATTCCTTGATCACGGTGACGACGATTGACGAGTTCACCGACTGCACATTCGGAATCTTCGACAGGTGATCGAGGAAGAAGGCCTCGTATTCCTTCATGTCGTGCGTAACGATGCGCAGGCAGAAGTCCCATTCGCCGGTCAATGTGCAGCAGTCGAGCACTTCCGGCCGGTCGCGGATTGCTTTTTCGAATTGCGCGAGGGCATCGCGGCCCTGACTCGAGAGGCGCACATGCACATACACCATCACGTCGAGTCCGAGCGCTTCGCGGTCGAGCAGGGCGACACGTTGCCGGATGACTCCGCTTTCCTGGAGCTGCTGGATGCGGCGCCAGCAGGTGGTCGTCGACAGCCCGAGCTTGGCCGCGAGATCAGCGGCAGAGAGCGCGCCGTCGCGCTGCAGCTCGTCCAGGATGCGGCGGTCGCTGCGATCGAGCGCGATCTGCAACTTTGTTTTCATGTATTGGCAGTATTAGATCATGTTTTTCCATTATTTTGCATTACAGTACAAGATAACAGCGGAACTGGGGACATACATGGCTAAGATATGCAGTCAAATCACGGCCAGACCTCGCCGCGCGGATACCCCATGGTCATGAAGTCGCGACTGCATGTGCCACAGACCCCGGCCAGGCCCGGCGACGCCCCGGATTTCAGTTACCTGGAATTGTCGCCGGCGGGTTCGGTCAGGCGTCCCGAGACCAGCGCCCGCGCGCGGGACATGCAGGCGCTTGCCGACCAGCTGGTGCGCGTACTCGATGAAAAGCACGAGGCCGTGGGGCCCTGGAATCCGGGCATCGAAGCGGCCGAACTGCAGATCGCGCTACGTCACCTGCTGCTGACGCGGCGCTTCGACGACCGCATGCAACGCATCCAGCGCTCCGGAAAAATCAGTTTCTACATGCGCTCGCTCGGAGAGGAGGCCGTGTCCGTCGCGATGGCCATGGCGCTCAAGCCGGGCGACATGCTGTTCCCGTCCTATCGCAATCAGGGAATCTATGTCGTGCGCGGGCGGCCGATCGTGGACCTGATGTGCCAGCTGCTCTCGAATACGCGCGACATGTGCAAGGGACGCCAGCTGCCGGTCATGTATCACTGGGCCGCGGGCCGGATCTTTTCGATTTCAGGAAATCTCGCGACCCAGTTCCCGCAGGCGGTCGGCTGGGCGATGGCAGCGGCGATCAAGGGCCAGGACGACATCGCGGTCAGCTGGCTGGGCGAAGGGTCGAGCGCCGAAGCGGATTTCCATCATGCGCTGCTGTTCGCCTCGGTCTACAAGGCCCCCGTGATCCTGAATGTAGTCAACAACCAGTGGGCAATCTCGACATTCCAGGGCCACGCGGGTGGTGAACGCCGCAGTTTTGCGGCGCGTGGACCTGGCTTTGGCATCGCCGGCCTGCGCGTGGATGGCAACGATTTCCTCGCGGTCCATGCGGTAACGCAATGGGCGGCGCAGCGCGCGCGCACCGGTCACGGCCCGACGCTGATCGAACACGTTACCTACCGGGCCGCCGCCCATTCGACCAGCGACGACCCGGCGCGCTACCGGCCCAAGGAAGACTACCAGGGCTGGCCGCTGGGCGATCCGATCGAACGGCTGAAGGCGCACCTGATCGCGCTCGGCGAATGGTCCGAAGAGCAGCATCAGGCGCTCGCCGCGGAACTCGAGGCACACGTCGCATCATCGTGGAAGGAAGCAGTCAGCCACGGCACGCTGACGGAACCACCGCGTCTCGACCCGCGCCTGATGTTCGAGGACGTGTTCAAGGAAATGCCGCCGCACCTGCAGAAGCAGGAGGCACAGATGCGCGCCGAGCTGGAGCAGGCCTGAATCATGGCGCAGAGAAACATGATCCACGCGCTGAATTCGGCGATGGACATCATGCTTGGACGCGATCCGTCGGTCGTGCTGCTGGGCGAGGACGTCGGCTATTTCGGCGGGGTATTCCGGTGCACCGAAGGCCTGCAGCGCAAGTATGGCGAACATCGTGTGCTCGATACACCGATCGCGGAGGGCGGGATTATCGCCGCGGCGATCGGCATGGCCGTGAATGGCCTGCGGCCGGTGGCAGAGATCCAGTTTGCGGATTACATCTACCCCGGTTACGACCAGATTGTCAGCGAGCTGGCGCGGATCCGCTACCGTAGCGCCGGCGACTTCTTCGCACCCGTGACGGTGCGCACACCCTCTGGCGGGGGCATCCGCGGCGGCCAGACGCACTCGCAGAGTCCGGAAGCCCTGTTCGCTCATGTCGCCGGCCTCAAGGTCGTGATGCCGTCGAATCCCTACGATGCCAAGGGTCTCCTGATCGCATCGATCGAGGATGACGACCCGGTAATCTTCTTCGAGCCCAAACGGATCTACAATGGTCCCTTCGACGGCGAGCCGGACAAGCCCGCGGTGCCGTGGAGTACGCACCCGAAAGGCGAGGTCCCCGACGGCCACTACACCGTGCCGATCGGCAAGGCGGAAGTCGTCCGCAGCGGGAGCGACCTGACGATTGTCACCTATGGCACGATGGTGCACGTATCCGAAGCCACCACCCGGAAGCTGGGGCTTGATGCGGAGATCATCGACGTGCGCACGATGGTGCCGCTCGATACCGACACCATCTGCAGCTCGGTCGCGCGCACCGGCCGCTGCGTAATCGTCCATGAGGCGACACGATTTGCGGGATTTGGGGCCGAATTGTCGGCGACCATACAGGAGCAGTGCTTCTGGAACCTGGAAGCGCCGATCATGCGTGTGGCGGGCTGGGACACACCCTATCCGCACGCCTTCGAGTGGGAGTATTTTCCGGGACAGGCACGCATCGCAAAGGCTCTAAAGATGGTGATGGAGGCCGCATGAGCCGCTATGTCTTCAAGATGCCGGATCTGGGTGAAGGCACCGTCACCGCCGAAGTGGTCGAATGGAAGGTCAAGGTCGGCGATGCCGTCACCGAGGACCAGATCATCGCCGAGGTCATGACCGACAAGGCCGCGGTCGAGATTCCCGCGCCGGTCAGCGGCAAGGTCGTCTCGATCACGGGCGGGCCCGGCGACATGGTCGCCGTCGGCTCCGAAC
>JBAQWM010000099.1:0-6088 GCA_049298915.1 Steroidobacteraceae bacterium
GCTCGCGATGCAGCAGGGCGAGGTTCCGACGCCGGCGGGATGGATCACGCGGGTCTGACCGCGCCGATGAAAGGGCGCACCCGCGTCAATCACCCGCCGGACGCCGCCGTCCCGGCGGACAACCGGCCGCTGGTCGCGCCGATCCACCAGACGGTCAAATTCGCCTTCGAGAGTCTCGAGGAGACCATGCGCGCCTGCCGCGGCGAGCGGGCAGGGTACTTCTACACGCGCCAGGCCAATCCAACCACGCGCCAGCTCGAAAAACTGCTGGCCGAGTTGCAGGGCCGCGACGACTGCATTGCGCTCGGATCCGGGATTGCCGCCGTGGCAGGCTGCCTGCTGTCGCTCAGCCGCGCCGGCGACCACATCCTGTGTTTTGTCGAGACCTATACGCCCAGCCGCCAGCTGATCCAGGATCTGCTGGGCCGCTTCGCAGTGGAGCACACGATGCTGTCCATCGAGGACGATGCGGGCATCGAGCGCGCGCTTGCCGGTCGGCCGACGCGCCTGGTCTGGTTCGAGAGCCCGACCAATCCGATCACCCGCATCGCGGACATCGGGCGTATCACGCGAGCCGCGCATGCGCATGGCGCTCTGACCGTCCTGGACAACACATTTGCCGGCTTCCACAACCACGGCCAGTACGGTATCGACATCTTCGTTCACAGCCTGACCAAGTACGCGTCCGGCCATGGCGACGTGATGGGTGGCGCGATCATCGCGCGCGACGAACTGATCCGCAGCATGCGGCGCGACTCGGTTCTGCTCGGCGCGCTGCTTGACCCGCATGCTGCATTTCTGGTGATGCGCGGCATGAAGACCTATTACCTGCGTCAGGAGGCCCAGGCAGCGAGTGCGTCGCGCATCGCCGCGTACCTGGCTGGACACGCGGCGGTTTCAAGAGTCCACTATCCGGGGCTCGCCAGCCATCCCCGGCATGCGCTGGCCCGCGAGCAGATGCACGATTTCGGCTCGATTGTCTCATTCGAGCTCGGGGGCGGGCTGGAGGCCGCGCGACTGTTCGCGGATGCGCTCGAATTCTTTGCGATCACGCCGAGCCTCGGTTCGGTTGAATCACTGGTAATGCCCGCGCAACTGCTGCGCCCTCGCGGCCTCAGCGCTGAACAGCTCGGCATCAGCGGCATCGGCGACGGCACGGTGCGCCTTTCGATCGGAATCGAGGACACTGACGACCTGATTGCGGATCTCGAGGCGGCGCTCGCGCAGCTGTCGTAGGCCTAGGCGCTGCTCGCAACCCTCACCCGATGCGGGTGATAGGGGAGCACCTCGACGACATCGCCGCCCTGCAGCCGGTCCTGCAGGGCGCGCCACCAGGACGCGTCGAGAATGTCGTCGTGATGTTCGAGAAAGAGCTCGCGCAGACGTCCCTCGAAGCCCAGGAAATTCAGGAATGTCTCCGGAAATACGTCGTTGTCGGCGACGTAGAACCAGCATTCGGCGCGCAGTTCATCATCGGGGGTCGGTGCCGGCGGCAGGTCGCGAAAGCGGCAGTCCGTGACGCGGCACAATTCGTCGTAGTCGTAGAAGATGACGCGGCTATGGCGGGTGACGCCGAAGTTCTTCAGCAGCAGGTCACCCGCAAAGATGTTGGTGTAGGCCAGGTCGCGGATCGCCTGGCCATAATCGATGACGGCGAGCTCGGCTTCCTGCGGTGTGGCGCCGCGAATGTAGAGATTCAGGGGAATCATCCTGCGTTCGATATAGGCGTGGCCGACGATGACGTCGTCGCCGTCGAGCTGCACATTCAGGGCGCATTCGCCGGTCAGCTCGGCCAGCATCCCCGGCTCGAAGCGGCGGCGCGGCAGCCGGATCCGGCGGAATTCCTGGGCATCGACGAGGCGCCCGGCGCGGTCGTGCTTGAATACCATGTCGTACTTGGCCATGACCTCCTCGCGGCGAATGTTCTTGACCGCGGGGAACCGGTCGCGAATCACCTTGAACATGACATCGAGCCTCTCGAGCGTGAAGCAGGCCATCACGAGACCGCGCTCACCGGGCGCACGCACGAATCGGTCATTGGTATCCGCCAGATGCCGGAATACTTCCCGGAATCGCTCGGTCTTGCCCTGTTTGGCGCGGCCCAGCACCGTAAACAGCTCGGATACCGGCTTGTGCGGCATCAGGGAGCGCAGGAACAGCACAGCCTCGCCGACGCGCTCGAGGTCCACGTGGAAATAGGAGCGGGTAAAGCTGAACAGTATCGAGATATCGCTCACGCGCAGCATCACGGCGTCGACCAGCACGCCGCGCGCCGTGTTGCGAAACGCAATCGCGAGCGGCAGCATCCAGCCCTCGCCGACGATCCGGCCGACCACATAGGCCCTGCTCATCTGGTAGAAGACCGGCCGGATGACCTCGACCTCGAGAAGCGGGCGTAGCTCGCCGCCTTGCTGCAGTTGCAGCCTGACATCGGTCGCGACGTGGCGAACACTGCCTTCGAAGTCCCGCCAGGGCGTGCGAAACCGGAAGTCCGAAAGCAATTCCTCGAACAGCAATTCAACCGACCCGCGATTGGCATAACGGTTGGTGCCGACCTGTGAAACGATGCCGCGCAGCGGATCGACGTCGAGCGCAAAAAACTCGATATCGGGGTTGACGCCGACGGTGCCGAACAGCCGCCTCGTGATCGAGCTGAAAAAAGTCTTCAGGAATTCCGGATCGGTCAATCCGGCAATCAGCTGGACGTAGCAGGCCTTGATTGTGACCCACAAGGCGCTGTCCATGGCGCGCGAGCCGAGGCGCTGGCGCAGTTCCGTCGCAGTCTGATCGACCTTGATTGAGTAGAGATCGAGACGCTCGACAACGTCGGCCTGCACGCCGCGCCAGTCGCGATTCTCGAATCGCTCCGGCGCGCGCCGGGTGATGGCGCGGTATTCGGCGTTGTAGCGCGCGAAGGCGGCGACAATCGCGCTCGCAGCCTCGTCTGCCAGCGCAGCAAGGCTCATCAGTTCATGTTGCGAATCAGCACGTCGCCGAATTCGCTGCATTTGACCTCGGTGGCGCCCTCCATGAGTCTTGCAAAGTCGTAGGTGACCACCTTTTCGCCGATCGACTTGTCCATGGAGCGGATGACGAGATCGGCAGCCTCGGTCCAGCCCAGGTAACGCAGCATCATTTCTCCGGACAGGATCACGGAACTCGGGTTGACCTTGTCGAGATTGGCATACTTCGGCGCCGTCCCATGGGTTGCCTCGAACACGGCGTGTCCGGTCAGGTAATTCACGTTTCCGCCGGGTGCGATGCCGATGCCGCCGACCTGGGCGGCAAGCGCGTCCGAAAGATAGTCGCCATTCAGGTTCATCGTCGCGATGACGTCGAAGTCGGCCGGGCGTGTGAGCACTTGCTGCAAGGTGATGTCAGCGATCGCGTCCTTGATCAGCACGCGTCCCGAGGCGAGCGCTTTTTTCTGCTCGTCATCTGCGGCCGCATCGCCCCTGGCGGCCCGGGTGCGCTCCCACTGGTCCCAGGTGTAGGTGCTTTCCGCAAAATCGCGTTCGGCGAGCGCGTAGCCCCAGTTCCGGAATGCGCCCTCCGTGTATTTCATGATGTTGCCCTTGTGCACGATCGTCACGCTCTTGCGGCGATTCGCAATTGCATATTCGATCGCGGAGCGCATCAGGCGCTCCGTCCCTTCCCTCGACACCGGCTTGATGCCGATGCCGGCGCTGTCCGGGAAGCGGATCTTGCCGTAGTGCTTCGGGAAATTCTCCTTCAGCAGCGCGAGAAACTTCGCGTTCTCCGGGGTTCCCGCCTCGAACTCGATGCCGGCATAGATGTCCTCCGTATTCTCCCGGAATATCACCATGTCGACTTTTTCGGGCGACCGCACGGGCGAGGGCACGCCGACGAACCAGCGTACCGGGCGCAGGCAGACGTAGAGATCGAGCATCTGGCGCAGTGCCACATTCAGCGACCGGATGCCGCCGCCGATCGGCGTCGTCAGCGGTCCCTTGATCGAAACCAGGTACTCACGGCAGGCCGCCACTGTTTCGTCGGGCAACCATGAATTCTTCAGCCGGTTGGCTTTCTCGCCGGCATACACTTCCATCCAGACAATCCGGCGTCCGCCGCCGTAGGCGCTGGCAACTGCCGCATCGAGCACGCGCACGCTGGCCCTCCAGATATCGGGGCCCGTGCCATCGCCTTCGATGAACGGGATGATCGGGCGATCGGGAACAAGTAGTTTCCCGTTCGCAATGCGGATCTTTTCGCCGTCTGCCGGCCGCGCAATGGTGACTGCGGTCATGATTTCCTGAATTTCCCGGGTGCGGCGCAAATGCTAGCACAACACCTCATTGACCCCCTGCCGGCCCGGGAGTACTGTCTGGTCGTCAAATTCAGTTCCGGAACCG
This sequence comes from Steroidobacteraceae bacterium, assembly GCA_049298915.1. Classification (GTDB taxonomy): domain Bacteria; phylum Pseudomonadota; class Gammaproteobacteria; order Steroidobacterales; family Steroidobacteraceae; genus SCUD01. Next base: position 4,374 of record JBAQWM010000099.1, read on the forward strand.
GCATGCGTCAGCCAACCGCCCTGCGATTCCGCCAGCTCCAGGTCCCGCGCCTGCTCGCCGCGGTCCTGGCGATCGGCTGGCTGGGTCTTGCGGTCGTGCCATGCCAGGCGATGGTGGACCAGCTGGCTGCGGGGTCTTCGCATCACGATTCGATTCCCGGCGGCGATTGCGGTCATTGTCCGGCGGCTCAGTCCGGGCTCGACACTTCATGTGCGACGGCCGCGGCTCCCGACTGTCAGCCGGCCGGTACGGCGCTGCTCGAGCGCCGCGACATCGAGTCACCGCAGTTCGCTGTCGCTCCGCCGGCGGCATACCCGGGCCTGGATTCGTTCATGCCGGACCCCGGATCCGTGCCGGACATCCTTGCATTCCGCCCGCCCGCTCCGCGCGTCTCGATCCAGCAGCGTTACTGCATCTACCTGAATTAGCCGCTCCTGCCAGTTTCGCCCGTTCCCGGCGTCCCTGCAGGAGGAGGCATGTCAACTTCGTCTGACCCCCGGGCTGGTCTCAAGGCCCTGTTGATTCAATGTTGCGCATTGGCGGCAGCCACCGCGAATGCTGCACCGCTTACGCTCGAAGCGGCGCAGGAGCGCGCGATCGCAGCCGACACGGGCCGCGGCGTGTTCGAGGCCGAAGCCGCGGCTATGCGCGATCGCGCCGTCGCGGCCGGTCAGCTGCCGGATCCGGAAGCGAGAATCGCTGCGATCAATGTTCCCGTCGATTCGCTGGCCTTCGACCGCGAGGACATGACGATGATCGAGGTCGGGATCATGCAGCGGTTTCCGGCCGGGCGCAGCCGCGAGCTTTCGCGCCAGCAGCTGGAGCATCATGCGCTGCACTACGACGCCGATGCACAATTGCGGCGGCGCGAGGTCCGGCTCACGGTAGAACGGCTGTGGCGCGAACTTGACTACCTCGACGGCGCAATAGGCATTCTCGATGAAGCGAGCAGCTGGATCCGCGTCCTGATCGCTGGCGCGGCCGCGGCTTATGAATCCGGAGCTGCCAGCCAGGCAGATCTGGTGGACTCCAGGCTGGCTGCGCTGGCAATCGAGGAGTCGCTGATTCAGCGCGGTCGCGACCGCGAGACGGCCCTGGCCGAACTGCGGCGCTGGATCGGGTCCCTGGATCCATCGCGGGTCGCGGCTCCGGCTGCACCGCGGGATCTCCCCGGGCTCGAAGTGCTGCTGGATCGCCTCGAAATGCATCCGGTGCTGCGTGCACTCGAACACGATGCCGGCGCGGCGCGAATCGAGACCGAGCGCGCGCGCGCGCGTTACAAGCCGGCATTCGGCGTCTCGCTCGGCTACGGATTCCGTCAAGGCAGCGACATGAGCGGCGGCACCCGGCCCGACATGATGACGGCGATGCTGACCTTCGACCTGCCACTGTTCACGCGCGACCGGCAGGACCGGGAGCTGTCGGCGGCGCGCTCGATGCTGCGCGGCGTCGATGCGCGGCGCGACGACGCGAGGAGAGGCTTGGAATCAAGGCTCGCGGCTCTGCACGCGACCGCCACCGCGCTGGCGCAGTCGCTCGACCTCTACGAAACGGGCGTGACACAGCTTGCGACCGCCGGCCGCGATGCCGCACTCGCGGCGTATCGGGCCGGCGACGGAACGCTGGCCGACGTGGTCAATGCGCAGAAGCGGCGTCTCGAGGTTCAGGACCGGCAGTCGCGACTGCGTGCCGATCTGGGCGCTGCTCGCGCTGAA
>JBAQWM010000100.1:0-4291 GCA_049298915.1 Steroidobacteraceae bacterium
GCTCGCCTGCCACAGCGCGCGTATCAGCGCCAGCGGTGCGGCGAGCCAGCCCGCCAGACCCTTGCCGCGCAGGCCTTCGATCTCGATCCAGTCGATTGCGAATCCCGCCGCCGGCACGAGACGAGCCTCGATGCCGCGGCGGGTTCCAAGCCACACGATCTCGCGCCGGTTCTGCCGCAGGATTCCGGCGACCGCGAGCGCCGGGAATACATGCCCGCCGGTTCCGCCCGCCATGATCATGACCGGCCGCGTCATGCTGGCCGTGCCTCGGCCGGGATCGCGCTCTTGCCGGAAGCTGCCACCTCGTGGTGTACGCGCAGCAGCATGCCGATCCACGCCAGTGTCACGAGCATGCTGGAGCGCCCGTAGGACAGCAGTGGCAGTGTCAGCCCCTTGGTGGGAAGCAGCCCCATATTGACGCCGATGTTGATGAACGCCTGCAGGCCCAGCCAGACGCCGAATGCCGCCGCTACGCAGGCGTGCAACGGCATGCCGGCATCGGCAGCGATGCGCGACAGCTTGAGACTGCGCAGTACCAGAATCAGGAAAGCGACCACGACAACCAGCACGCCAAACAGGCCGAATTCCTCGGCCAGCACCGCGAATACGAAGTCCGTGTGCGCCTCGGGCAGGTAGAAGAGCTTCTGGATGCTGGAACCGAGGCCGACGCCGAACCATTCGCCACGACCAATCGCGATCAGCGACTGGGTGAGCTGGAACCCGCTGTCGAAGGGATCAGCCCACGGATTCAGGAATGCAGTCAGGCGCTGCAGGCGATAGCCGCTCGACATCGCGGTGAGCGCAATGCCGATGCCGCCGATGGCGCAGATGAACATGAAATCCCTGAGCCGGGCGCCGGCGACGAACAGCACCGCGGTACCGGTCACGCACAGCACGACGGCGGCGCCGAAATCCGGTTCCAGCAGCAGCAGCAGCGCGGCGGCCAGCAGAACTGCAAGCGGCTTGAAGAAGCCCTGTGCGCTGCTCTTCAGGTCCACCTGGTGACGCACCGCATAGATCGCGATGTAAGTGAGCAGCAGCCAGCGCGCCAGTTCCGACGGCTGGAAATTCACAACGCCCAGGCGGATCCAGCGCCGGCTGCCATTCACCTCGTGGCCCAGACCCGGGATCAGGACCAGCAGCAGCAGCAGAAAGCTCCCGATCAGAAGCCCCGGCGCGGCGCGCTGCCACAGCGAGATCGGCACCAGCAGCATGGCGCATGCAAATGCGCAGCCGACGAACGCCGACAGCAACTGGCGCTCGAAGTGGAAGAATGGATCGCCGGTCTGGCGCTCCGCGACATTCACTGAAGCGGAAGCCACAATCACCAGGCCGATCAGCAGCAGCCCGAATGTCGCGGCCACGATCACCGGATCCAGTATCAGCCGCGGCTGGCGCCCGGCGGAGCGCGAATACTGCAGTGCCACGCCGGGAGTCATTGCAGCTGCCTGCGCGCGGCCGCGGCAAAGACCTCGCCGCGATGCGCGTAATCGCGAAACATGTCGAAACTCGCACAGGCGGGTGACAGCAGCACGATGTCGCCTGGCCGCGCCAGACTGGCGGCCGTGGCGACCGCGTCGTCCAGCGACGGCGGATAGTGGACTTCGCAACTGCCGGAAATGACCGCGCCGATCGCGCGTGCATCGCGGCCGATCAGTAGCGCGTCGCGAACCTTGCCGCGGCAGGCCTCGGCAAGCGGGCTGAAATCCTGGCCCTTGCCGTCGCCGCCCGCAATCAGCAACAGCGGTCCCGGCAGGCCCGCAATCGCGGCCCGCGTGGCGCCTACATTCGTGCCCTTGGAGTCGTCGATCCAGCGCACGCCGTGCGCCTCGGCCACGAGCTGCGATCGGTGTGGCAGGCCCTCGAAGCGGGCCAGCACGCCGGTCATCGCAGCGCGCGGAATCCCGCAGGCGGTGCCGACGGCATACGCCGCCAGTGCATTGGCCGCGTTGTGCCGGCCCGGCAGTTTGAGCTTGTCGGCCGGCATCAGCCTCTCGCTGCCGGCTGCCAGCCAGTCCCTGCCGTCGTGCGCGACCAGGCGGAAGTCCGCGTCGCCGCGCGACAGGCTGAAACCCAGCCGGCGCTGCCCCGGACGCGTCATCCGGCAGACCAGTTCATCGTCAAGATTGACGATTGCTGTCGTGCAGCGCTCGAATATGCGCGCCTTGGCGGCGGCGTACTCTGCGACGTCGCGATAACGATCGAGATGGTCCGGTGTCACATTCAGCACTGCAGCGGCCTCGAGCTGCAGTGAGTGCGTGGTCTCGAGCTGATACGACGACAGCTCCAGCACATAGATCGCCGCCGGCGGCTGTGCCAGCAGGTCGAGGGCCGGCTGGCCCAGATTTCCGCCAACCCGCACGGCAATACCGGCGGCCACTGCCATTTCGCCCACCAGCGTCGTCACCGTGCTCTTGCCATTCGTTCCGGTGATGCCGACCACCCGCCCGCCCGCCTCGCGCGCGAACAGTTCAATATCGCCGATCAGGTCGAGTCCGCGTGCCGCCGCCTGCTGCAGGAACGGCTCGCGCAGCGAAATCCCCGGGGAAACGACGACCTGGTCGGCGCCCTCGAGCACTGCGGCATCGAAACCGCCGAGTACGGTGGCCGCCTCGGGGACCAGACGCCGCAATTCAGCCAGCCCCGGCGGCGCGGAACGCGAATCGGTCACGACCAGGTTGTGCCCGCGCGCCGCAAGATGGCGCGCGCATGAGACGCCGGTGCGGCCGAGGCCGACGATCACGCTGCGGGGCCGGTCTGCTGCCTGCTGCATCAGCGCAACTTCAACGTCGCCAGCCCGATCAGGACCAGCATGAACGAGATGATCCAGAAGCGGACGATCACCTTGGGCTCGGCCCATCCCTTGAGTTCGAAATGATGGTGGATCGGCGCCATCCGGAAAATCCGCTTGCCGCGCAGCCGGAATGAGGCGACCTGCAGCATGACCGAGACTGTTTCGAGCACGAAGATTCCGCCCATGATCGCGAGCACGATTTCCTGGCGAACGATCACGGCGACGACGCCGAGCGCGGCGCCGAGCGCGAGCGCGCCGATATCCCCCATGAATACCTGCGCCGGATACGTGTTGAACCACAGGAAGCCCAGACCGGCGCCCACGATCGTCGCGACAAAGATCAGTACTTCGCCTGCACCCGGCACATACGGGATCTGCAGGTAGGCCGCAAAATTGACGTGACCCGTCACGTAGGCGAATACGCCGAGTCCGCCCGCCACCATCACGCAGGGCATGATCGCGAGGCCATCCAGGCCGTCGGTCAGATTCACAGCATTACTCGAGCCGACGACCACGAAGTAGGTAAATGCGATGAAGGCGGCCGCGCTCATCGGCAGCGCCACATTCTTGAAGAACGGCAGGTACAGCGCCGTTTCGGCAGGCCCCTGTGCGGTCATCCACAATGCGAATGCGGCTGCGAGCCCGGCCACCGACTGCCACAGGTATTTCCAGCGCGCTGCCAGACCGCGCGGATCGCGCACGACCAGCTTCAGATAATCGTCGTAGAGACCGATCAGCCCGAATGCCAGCGTGACACCCAAGGCAATCCACACGAACCGGTTGCCGAGATCCACCCACAACAGCGTTCCGATGGTCATTGCGACCAGGATCAGCGCGCCGCCCATTGTCGGTGTGCCGGTCTTGACGAGATGGGAATCGGGGCCGTAATCGCGAACCACCTGGCCGATCTGCCGCTCGGCCAGCTTGTTGATCATCCACGGGCCCACCAGCAGCGCGATCGACAGCGCGGTCAGCGCTGCGAGGATCGCGCGCAGCGTCAGATAGCCGAAGACCCTGAAGCCCCCGTAGTAACCCGTCAGCCATTCGAACAGATCCAGCAGCATGTGTCGGTCCTCAGTTGCCGTTGCCGACGGCCGCAAGCGGTTGCATCAGCCGCTCGACAACGCGCTCCAGCCGGTTGATCCGCGAGCCCTTGATCAGCACCGTCACGCCGGAATCGAGTCCCGCGCCTACCGCATCGGCGAGACGTCCCGCGTCTTCGAACCAGGCGCCCCGCGACCCGAAGGCGGCCGCCGCAAGGCGCGCGGCCGGGCCGATGGCGAACAGGCGCGTGACACCGGCCGAGCGTGCGTAGTCGCCGATCGCGGTGTGGCTCGACTCGGTGTGCGTGCCTAGTTCCGCCATCTCGCCGAGCACCAGCCAGTGCTCGCCGGGCAGGCTGCACAGCACGTCGATTCCGGCGCGCACCGAACTCGGATTTGCGTTGTAGGAATCATCGATCAGCCAGGAACCCCGTGGACCTGCCTTGAGCTGAAG
>JBAQWM010000101.1:0-18562 GCA_049298915.1 Steroidobacteraceae bacterium
CATATATCCAGCTTTCAGTCTTCAGTCTTCGGCCTCCAGCGGCAGACAGCATGATTATGTGCAGCACTTCTCGGTTCGGGCACGGTGGTTTCTATACCTTTTTGCTTGGGAATCCTCGATCTGCGGGAACCTGCACGTCATGGGCGACGCTGACGAACCCAAGAAGATTTCGACCCAGCCGGGCGAGCAGGAGCACTACGCCGAGGAGCAGCGCCTCGGTCGGGGCAGGATCGAATTCGACGAGCTCGGCAACGCTGTCTGGGTGCCCTGCACTCCGGTGCAGAGCGGGGACGTCCTTAAACGTCTGCTCGACAATCCCACGCTGACTATCAGCGAGGACGATTCGCAAGCTGCGAATCAGGGTGTCAGGGAGAACCCGGCCGGTCTGAAGAAGGGCTATGACCCCTACGACAGCGGATTGCTGAGCAAGAAGCGAGACGGGAAAAAGAAGGATCTGCGCAGACTGTCGCACTGGATCAAGAGCCGCAAGCCCGCAGAGGATTGACCGGCTCCGGTCAGACGTGCAGGCTCGTCCAAATGGATGGGCTCGTGCTGGTGATCGGAACGAAGAACTACAGTTCCTGGTCGTTGCGGCCATGGCTGCTGCTCAGGCATCTCGACCTGGAATTCAGCGAGAGGCAATTCCATTTCGGCACGCCTGAGTTCAGAAGCGAAGTCCCCAAGCTGTCGCCGACGCGCAGGGTACCTGTGCTGCTGCAGGGCGATCTGCGCGTCTGGGAATCACTCGCGATCGGCGAGTTCGTTTCCGAGCTTGCCGGCGGCCGTGGCTGGCCAGCCGATGCGCGCTTGCGCGCCCAGGCCCGTTCCATCGCGCACGAGATGCATGCCGGCTTCCGCGCGCTGCGCGATTGCTGCCCGATGAATGCACGCGCCACCGGCAGGCATGTCGCGATGACATCCGCGCTCGAACATGACCTGCGCCGCATCGACGCGATCTGGTCCGGTTGCAGGCGCGACCACGGCGAGCGCGGCCGGTGGCTGTTCGGCGACTTCAGCGCCGCCGACGCGATGTATGCGCCGGTCGCCCTGCGGATAAGGACCTACGGCCTGCCGCTCAGCGCACTTGCGGCGCGCTATCTGGAAACAATGCTTGAAGACCAGCACCTGCAGGACTGGATACGCGCCGCAGAGCAGGAATCGATCGTCATTCCGCAGGAAGAGGTCGGTGCCGGCGCCTGAGCCGGATGCGCCATGAAGTGGGCAAGCGCAATCGGTCTGGGTCGCGACCTTGAATCGGCTGCCGCCGAGGCCCTCGAGCAGATGGCGAACGAATCCGGAATGGCCCATCCGGAGATAGTCATTGCATTCGTGTCGACTGCCTACGACTCGGCAATCGACAGGTTGCCGCAGATCATCAATCGGTGGCTCGGCGAGAGCCTGCTGTTCGGCTGCAATGCCGGAGGCCTGATCGGCGGCGGCACTGAAGTGGAAGACGAGCCCGGGATCGCGCTGCTGGCCGGCCGGCTCGGCAGTGCGACGGTGACGGCGCTGCATCTGGAGCAGGCGACATTGCCGCCGCTCACCGCCTCGCGCGAGATCTGGTGGAAGCTCCTCGATCTCGGCCCGGCGTCGGAGCCCAGCTTCCTGCTGCTGACGGACCCGGCCACCATCGACACCGAAGCCTGCGCCAGGGGAATAGATCGTGCATTTCCCGGCGCGCCGGTCGTTGGCGGCCTGACCAGCGGCGCGTTTGAACCCGGGGCGGCACGCCTGTTCAAGAATCGGGAGATCCAGCGTTCGGGGGGCCTGCTGCTGGCGCTGACCGGCAATGTAGTGATCGATCCCGTCATCGCGCAGGGCTGCCGCGCGATCGGCGAGCCGCTGTTCGTGACCGCCTGCGAAGGCAATCTGCTGCACGAACTGGACGGCCGCAAGCCCAGGGAACTGCTGGCCTCGCTGTTCTCGAATCTCGACGAGGCAGATCGCGAAAGTTTTGGCGATTCGCTCTGCATCGGTTTCGCATTGCCCGGCGCGCATCAGACCGCCGGAACCGGCGAATTCCTGATCCGGAATGTGCTGGGACTTGACCCCGAGAGTGGAGCGCTGTGGATAGGCTCGCGACTTGCGCGCAATGCCGTCGTGCAGTTTCATCTGCGTGACGGCAATGCGGCATCGCGCGAGCTGACGGCACGGCTAGGCGCTGCGCTCGACGGACGCACGCCGCCGCCCGCCGCCGCACTGCTGTTCGCCTGTGCTGCGCGCGGCCGCGGCATGTTTGGCGTCAGCGGCCATGATTCCGGCGCACTGCGCCGCCGGGTGGATGTGCCGGTCGCCGGCATGTTCAGCGCTGGCGAGATCGCGCCGGTCCAGGGTGCGACATTTCTGCACAGCTTTTCAAGCGCATTCGGCCTGATCAGGCCGCGAATCGCCGGAAGCACTTGATAGAATCCGGATCCCGACCATCGCCGGAGTCATGGATCATGCGACGCCTGTTGCTGGCCGCCGCCGCGGCCGCCCTCTCTCTGCCCGCGATCGCCGCACCCCGCGGTCTGAATGCCGCCGATCTCGTGAGCCTCGCTCGCGTCTCCGAAGCGCGGATTTCTCCTGACGGGCGGAGCGTCGTTTATACGCTGCGCGAGACGGATCTGGCGGCAGACCGGGGGCGCAGTGACCTCTGGTTCGCGGGCCTGGACGACGGCATGGCGCCGCGACGACTGACCGGCAGCGAGGAAAATGACACGGCCGCCGACTGGGCGCCCGACGGAAGCGGCATCTATTTCCTGTCCGCACGTGGCGGAGCGACGCAGGTCTGGTACCTGCCGCTGGCAGGCGGCGAGGCGGCCCAGGTCACGCGCTTGCCACTGGATGTCGGCAGTTTCAGGATTTCGCCGCGCGGCGACCGGCTGCTCGTGAGTCTGGAGGTATTTCCCGATTGCGGCGACCTCGACTGCACGCGCAAGCGCCTCGACGAAAGGACGGCCGGGAAACGGCGTGGCCAGGGTTACGACCAGGTCTTTGTGCGGCACTGGGACAAGTGGAAGGACGGCCGCGTATCACAGCTGTTTTCCATCGCCCTGGACGAAGATCGCAGGGCATCGGGTCCGCCGGTGCCACTCACCGCGAAACTCGATGCCGATGTGCCGTCCCGGCCGTTCGGTGGACGCCAGGATTACGCCTTCAGCCCGGACGGCAGTCAGGTCGTGCTCGCGGCGCGGGTACGCGGCCGCATTGAGCCCAAGTCGACCAATTTTGACATCTACCGCGTGCCGTCCACCGGGGGCGCGGCGCCGGTCAATCTGACCTCAGCTAACGCCGCCTGGGATGCGCAACCCGCGTATTCGCCTGACGGTCGCCTGATCGCGCATCTGGCGATGGAGCGCCCGGGATTCGAGGCCGATCGCTTCCGACTGGTCGTGCGCGATGCCGCGAGCGGCGAGATCAGGTTCACGAGCGCAGACTGGGACCGCTCGATCGGGGCATTCGCCTTCTCGGCAGACGGCGCGCAGGTGTATGCGCTGACATACCACCTGGGCCAGCATCCGCTATGGTCGATCGACCTGCGGGACGGCTCGCGCAGGATGCTGACAGCTGCGGGCCATGTCGCCGAATTCGACATCCGCGGCGATCGCATCGTCTACGCGCTCCAAAGCCTGACCGCGCCGGCCGATCTCTACCTCATCGACGGTCGCGCGGAAGCGCGTCGATTGACCGAGGTAAATGCGGCACGGCTTGCGGAGGTGCGGTTTGGCGAACCCGAGCAATTCAGCTTTGCAGGCAGCGGCGGCGACGAAGTATTCGGCTATGTCGTGAAACCGTGGAACTGGGAGCCGGGCAAGACCTATCCGGTCGCCTTCATCGTCCATGGCGGACCGCAGTCCAGTTATGCAAATACCTGGAGCTATCGCTGGAACCCGCAGACTCACGCGGGGGCGGGTTACGCGGCGGTATTCATCGACTTCCACGGCTCAACGGGTTACGGCCAGGCATTCACGGACTCGATCAGTCAGGACTGGGGCGGAAAGCCGCTCGAAGACCTGCAAAATGGATTCGCCGCTGCCGTCAGGAAGTTTCCATGGCTGGCAGCGGATCGCGCCTGCGCGCTCGGCGGCTCCTACGGCGGCTACATGATGAACTGGATCGCCGGCAACTGGCCGGACGGGTTCCGTTGCCTCGTGAATCATGCCGGACTGTTCGACAACCGGTCGATGTACTACTCGACCGAGGAATTGTGGTTCCCCGAGTGGGATCACGGCGGCCCTTACCACGCCAATCCCGACGGGCACGAACGCCACAATCCGGCCCGCCATGTGCTGGCATGGAAGACACCGATGCTGGTGATGCACGGGGCGCTCGATTTCCGGGTGCCCTACACGCAGGGCCTGTCCACATTCTCGGCCCTGCAGGAGCGCGGCATCGAGAGCCGGTTCCTGTTCTTTCCCGATGAGAATCACTGGATCCTGAAGCCGGCCAACAGCCAGCAATGGCACGAGGAAGTGCTGCGCTGGCTGGATCGGCACCTGCGCGACTAGGCGGCCATCCTAGTCTTTGCGCCATTCGGCCCGGTATGCCAGACCGAGCGCGATGATCCGTCCGAGCAGCGCCGCATAGTCCATGCCGGCGTGGCCCGCGGCCCGGGCGAAGTCCTCGTCCTTCTCGAGGTTTGGATTCGCATTGGCTTCGAGGACGAAGGGTGTACCGTCGGCACGCACCCGGAAATCCACGCGCGCATAGCCCGACATGTGCAGTGCTCGGTAGATGCGACGCGCCAGCCGGTCGAGCTTCTCGGCCAGGCCTTCAGGCAGATCCTGCGCCGCGCGGCTGCTGATGTTGTGGCGCTCCTGGTATGCAGGGTCCCACTTCGCCTTGCGCGTCGCTATACCCGCCCTGCCGTCCTTCAGTTCTCCGAAGATGAACTCCCACGGGGGCAGCGTGCGGATTCTCTCGTTGCCGAGCATTGCAACGTACAGTTCGCGGCCTTCGATGAATTCCTCGACCAGCGCGTCGGAATTGGTGTGTTCGTGGATGAATGCGACGCGCTCGCGCAGCTTCGCGGCATCGTCGACGATGGACGCCTGCGAAATTCCGAGCGAGGCGTCCTCGGTCGCGGACTTGACGAACAGCGGATACCGCAGCCGCTTCGCAATACGGATCGCCGAACCGCGCTTGAATACGGCGAACAGCGGCGTCGGAATGCGGTGGTAGGAAAGAATCTGCTTTGACAGCACCTTGTTGCGCGACAGCATCATGCCGCCGGGATTGCAGCCGGTGTACGGCTGACGCAGCAATTCCAGGTAGGCGACCACATGCTGGTCGTAGGTCACGATGCCGCCGAATTCCTCCAGCAGGTTGAAGCAAGCCTGCGGCCGCCATTCCCGGATCAGCCTGCGCAGCTCGCCGAGACTGTCACCGATGCCGAGTGGCTGCACCTCGTGCCCGGACTCACGCAGCTGCGTGATCACGTCGAGCTCGGTGCGGAATTCCGCGATCTCGGTGTCAGTGACATTGCCGAGGTCTTCCGGCGGCACCAGCGTTTCATGAACCAGCACGAGTACTCGTTTCTTCTTCATAGGGCCAGTCTCGGTCCGGCATTGCGCATCGCCCTGCGCACCAGCGCCATTATGAATCGCTCCACGCGGCGCCTTGAGTGACGCCAGTCGTCGCGCACCAGCAGCCCGTGCGCGGAACAGCGGTAGATCAGGTGCTCGATTACTTCCTGCACCAGGTATTCGCTGGCCCCAAGCCGGCGTGCAATGCGGCGCCTGAATACCGGCAATTCCTCCCGCAGACGCCGCGCTGCGGTCGCCTGGCCGCGGCGCTGCCGCTTCAGGGTGAACACGCGCTCCAGTATCCGGTCCATGCGTTCGGCATCGTCGGTCCGGTAATGCCGGACCATGCGCCGGTAGTGTTCGCGCAGGGTCCACACCGCGGTCCGCAGCGGCTCGACCTCATGTCGCGCGCGCATGACCGGCCGCTTGCCGCGTATTTCGCGCATCAGTTCGTCGACGTAATCCAGCTTGCGGATCGCCGGCCAGTTCGCGTAGCGGCGGCGCCAGTTCGATCGCGGCGTCAGCCAGATCGCGAACGTCTCCGCAAAGTCCTCGGTCGGATGGCTCTGTGCATACCAGTTTCCGAGGTGCTGCACGAAGCGCCGGCTACCGGGCCGTGGACGATAATGCTGCGGGTATGGTGTCGACGCGTAGCCGAATGTCTCCCGCCATTTCCTGCGCCTGCGCAGCCGGTAGGCGGTGTCGATGGCGTGGCCTGCTTCGTGGCGCAGTATTCGCAGCAGGGACCGGGCATTGCCGCCTTCGACTTCTCCCATGAACCGGCGCTGCAATGCCTTCAGGCGCGGGTGCAGGATGTAGAAGGGCACGGCAAATCCCGGCACACCGTCCGGCGAAAACCACTCCTCGGCAATCCAGCAGTGCGGGCGAAACGGGATGCCGCGAGCCTCGAAATCGCGATACAGGCGCTCGACCTGCGGCTCGACGGCTGAACCCTCGATCCGCAATCCGAGATCGCAGAGCCGGACGTCCAGCAGCCCCTCGTCGTCAAGCCGGTGCCAGCTGGTGCGGCCGCGCCTTTGCGGTTTCATGCCGCACGCGTCCCGGCCTGACGCAGGGTGCCGGTAACGGCCCCGATGCTGGAGCGACTGTAGTTCGGCAGCGGCGGGAGCATCGGCACGTCAGCAGTCGGGTCCCGTGATTCTGCGCTCGAGAGCGGCGAAATCGAACTGGCGCGGATCGGCCAGATGCGAGGGTTCGACATTGCAAAGCGCAGTGAATATCGAATCCACCCGGCCGGGATGATCGCGGTCCCAGACCTCCAGCATGCGGCCGATGGCCTCACGCTGCAGATTCGGCTGCGAGCCGCACAGCGTGCAGGGAATGATCGGAAATCCGCGCGCACGCGCGTAACGCGCGATCTCGGGCTCGGGCACGTAGCACAGCGGCCGGATCACGACATTGCTGCCGTCATCCGACAGGAGCTTGGGCGGCATGGCCTTCAGGCGCCCGCCATGGAACAGGTTGAGGAACAGCGTCTCTACGATGTCATCACGATGGTGCCCCAGGGCGATCCGGGTGTAGCCATGCTCGCGCGCGAACCGGTACAGCGCGCCGCGCCGCAGGCGGCTGCAGAGCCCGCATTGCGTGCGCCCCTGCGGTATGACCCGGCGCACGACGCTGTAGGTGTCCTGCTCGATCACGTGATAGGCGACGCCCAGGCTCTCGAGATATTCGGGCAGCACGCGCGCCGGGAACCCGGGCTGTTTCTGGTCGAGATTGACGGCGCAGAGCTCGAAGCGCACCGGCGCGCCGCGTTGCAGCGACAGCAGCATGTCGAGCAGCGTGTACGAATCCTTGCCGCCTGACAGGCAGACCATGACGCGGTCGCCCTCTCCGATCATCCCGAAATCTGCAATCGCCTTGCCGACCAGGCCGCGCAGTCGCGCGGCAAGTCGCCGGAAGCTGGCAGAAGTATCACTGGCCATCGGCATCATCATGACATTCTAGAATTCAGAGACGTACTTGCGCTCGAGATAGCGCAGGAACGGCGCTGCCGACAGCGTCCGCCCGGTCGCGTGTTCCACCAGTTGCGGTACACCCAGCTTGGCGCCCATCGCGTGCACCCTTTCCCGCAGCCACACCAGCAGCGTGCTGAACTGGCCGGCTGCGATCTCGGCCTCGATGCCCGCATGCTGCTCCCTGATCGCCTCCCATAACTGGCCGGCAATCACGGCGCCGACGCCATAGGACGGAAAATGCCCGAATGATCCCAGCGCCCAGTGGATGTCCTGCAGGCAGCCTTCGATATCCGATGCGGGCACCAGGCCGAGCCGGTCGGCCGACAGTTCATTCCATGCGTCACGCAGCTCCCTGACCGCAAGTTCGCCGGAGAACATGCGGCGCTCGAGTTCGTAGCGCAGGCCGATATGGGTCTGGTAGGTCAGTTCGTCGGCATCCATGCGGTTCGGTCCGCGTTCCACGCGATTGAGGTAGCCATAGAGGTTCTCCTCGGACCATTCCGGGCCCGCGGCGCCGTAGTGCTTCTCGAGCAGCGGCCGCAACCAGGACACGAATGCCTTGCTGCGGCCGACGACCATCTCGAGCAGCAGCGACTGGCTCTCCTCCAGCGCCATCCCGCGATCCTGCCCGACCGGCTGGTCCACCCATTCCGACGGCAGGCCGAGGTCATAGAGCGCCTGGCCGGTCTCGTGCAATGCGCCCAGCAGACCCTGGAATGGATCCCTGGGATTGAACTTCGCCGTGACCCTGATATCGCCGGGTACGCCTTCGGTGAATGGATGGTCGCTTTCATCGAAACGGCCGCGGTCAAACGGAAAGCCCAGTGCCTTCATCACGTCGGTGCAAAGGCCGCGCTGGCGGCTGGCCGAGAAGCGGCCCTCGATGGGGATCACCCGGCGCCCGGCCTGGACTTCCATGGCCTCGGTCACGAGCGTCGGCAATCGCTGCGACAATGGCGTGAATATCGCTTCGATGTCGCGCGACAGCAGGCCCGGCGTGAATTCGTCGGCCAGTGCATCCCAGGGATCGAGACCGAAGCGCTGCGCCAGCAGTTCGCCTTTGGTGCGTGTCAGCTTGACGACTTCCTCGAGATGCGGCGCCAGCACGCCGAAGTCATTCTGCTCGCGGGCCTCGCGCCAGCGGGCTTCGGCAAGCGCCACGGTGCGCGCGATGCGCGCAACCAGTGTCGGCGGTGTCGCAATCGCGTGATCATGGAGACGGCGCATCTCGCGCAGGTTTGCGCTCTGCCAGTCGGCCAGCCCGTGCGCATTCGCGTCCGCCCGATCCAACAGGCGCGCGATGCGTGGCGACACCAGGAGCGCGTGGCATTCGATCTGCAGGGCGGCGAGCTGGTCGCCGCGCACATCGGCGCTCGCGCGCGGCATCGTGACGGCCGCGTCCCAGCGCAACAGCGCGAGCACTCCGCGAAATGCGTGCAGCCGGCGGAATTCCTGTTCGAGCTGCCGGTAAGGCGTTGCCGTCGCCACTCCCTGATTCCTCCGTCCACGGGCCGGCGCCGGGGAAATTCCGGCCTGACCCCCCGGCACGACTGGAGTCGGGCATCCTCGATCGGCAGGCCGGTGGCTCGATTCAAAGCCCCGGACTCTCGAATTGCGCCCGCAGGAAATGCGGGACGGTCGTTCGCTTGGGAATTCTATCAGCCGGGGCGGCTGAGAGGCGGAACAAAGTCCATTAATACGCTATTTTTCAACAACTTGTGCGGAATCGCCGTGGCTTGACACTGGAGCTGCCGCGCCTGCCCGCAGGCGCTCGATGAGTGCCGACAGGTAATGCGGCGAACGCCGCTCCCCGGCCACCAGCACGTAGACCGCGGGGACCACGAACAGCGTCAGGAACACCGAAATTGTGGTGCCGAAGAACACCACGACGCCGATCGGCTCGCGCTGCTCGGCCCCGGCCCCACTCGCCAGCAGGAATGGCAGGGACCCGAAGGCCGTGCACAGACTGGTCATCAACACCGGGCGCAGCCGCACGGCAGCGGACCGGATGATCGCCTCGACCCGCTCGAGACCCCGGTCGCGCAATTGATTGGCGAACTCGACGATCAGCACGCCATTCTTCGCCGCGATTCCTATCAGCATGATCATCGCGATCTGGCTGAACACGTTCAGCGACATGCGCGAGCCCAGCAGGTCGTAGATGCCGAGACCGGCCAGCGCGCCGACGATGGCGAGCGGCACGGTCGTCATGATGATCGCCGGATGCTTGAAGCTTTCGAACTGCGCGGCCAGCACGAGGAACACGATCGCGATCGCGAACGCGAATGTGGTCCACAACTGGCCCTGCGTGCGCAGGTATTCGCGCGACTCCCCGTCGAATGAAAGCCGCGCAGACGCCGGCAGCTCGGTTCGTGCCAGTTCCTGGAAGTAGCTCACGGCCTCACCCATCGTATAGTCCTCGCCCAGACCCGCGGAGATGGTGATGGCGCGCAGGCGGTCAAAGCGATTCAGTTGCATCGCGCCGGAGGTCTCCGTCAGCTGCACGAGATTCGCGAGCGGCACGAGCGCCTGGCTGCGGTCGGAACGTACATAGAGATTCTGCAGGTCGGACGGCACGGCACGGTCTTCCGGCTGCCCCTGCAGGATCACCCGGTACTCGCGGCCGCGATCGACGTATGTCGTCACGACACGCGAGCCCAGCACTGTTTCCAGCGTGCGGCCGACCGCTTCAAGCGAGACACCGAGTTCAGCCGCGCGGTCCCGGTCGACGGCCACATTTATCTGCGGCTTGCGCTCCTTGTAATTCGTGTCGACGCCGGTCAGCCCCGGATTCTGCCGCGCGAGCTCCACGATCCGGTCGCTCCAGATCGCCAGCGTGTCGTAGTCAGGGCCGCCGATGACGACCTGCACCGGCCGGCCGAATCCCCGGGACGCCAGGCCCTGCGGCGCATAAATGCTGGCGCGGACGCCCGGCAATTCCGCAAGTTGCCTGGTCAGGGACTGCGCGATTTCGGCGGCGCTGCGTTCGCGGGTCGCCCAGTCATCGAGGATCAGGAAGCCGCGGACCTCGTTGACTTCGGTGCTTCCGCCCCCGCCACCGGTGCCGATACGCAGGTTGAAGCGGCGGATATCCCCGTGTCGCTCCATTTCGCGGAACAGGATTTCCTCGGCGGCAATCATCTGGCGCTCGGTATATTCGAGACTGGCGCCCTCCGGGGCATCGAGTTCGATGCGCATGACACCGCGATCCTCGGCCGGCGCGAATTCGCGCGGCAGCGCCATGAACGCGAGTCCCGCCAGACCAACCAACGCAGCGGCCATCGCGACAATCATCCATGGACGGCGGATCAGGCTCCGCAGCCGGATCTCATAGCGCTGCGCGAACGAGCGGAAGAACGCGTCGAGGCGCAGCGCGAAATTGCCGCGCTGTTCCCCCGCCCTGAACATGCGCGATGCCATGGCCGGTGTCAGCGACAGCGCAATCAGGCTCGAGAACATCACGGCGGCGGCGAGCGTGAAGCCGAATTCGCGGAACAGCCTGCCGATGGCGCCCGGCAGGAACGAGATCGGCACGAATACCGAGACCAGCACCAGGGTCGTCGCAATCACGGCGAAACCGATCTCGCGGCTGCCATCCAGGGCGGCCAAGAGCGGCGGTTGCCCGGTCTCGATGCGCCTGAATATGTTCTCGAGCACGACGATCGCATCGTCGACGACCAGGCCGATCGCGAGCACCAGGCCAAGCAGCGTCAGCACATTGATCGAGTAGCCCATGAAATCCATGAACATGAATGTCGCGATGATCGAAATCGGTATCGTCACCGCCGGCACCAGCGTCGCACGCAGGTTGCCGAGGAACAGGAAGATCACGATCAGCACCATCGTCAGCGAAATGCAGAGCGCGATCACGACCTCGCGCAATGACGCCTCGATGAACACCGCGCGGTCGAAATTGATCGACAGCGACATGCCATCCGGCAGACCCGGCCGGATGCGATCCAGGGTCTCGTAGACGTGCCCGGCAACCTCGAGCGTATTGGCCTTGGAAACCTGCTCGATCGCGAGGCTGATTCCCGGCAGACCCATCGAGCGGGCGGCGCTTCTCTCGTTCTCCGCTCCGAGTTCGACGCGCGCCACATCGCCGAGCCGCACCATGTAGCCGTCGGGTCCGCGCCCGATCGCCAGGCGGCGGAAATCCTCGACCCTGGACAGCCCGGTATCCGTGCGCAGCGAGAATTCGCGCTCGCTGGATTCAAGCCGTCCGGCCGGCAGTTCGACATTTTCGCGCCGCAGCGCTCCCTCGATGTCGGTGACCGTCAGCTGGCGCGCGGCCAGCGCCTTGCGGTCGATCCAGATGCGCACGGCCTGCCGGCGCTCGCCGCCGATGCTGACCCGCGAAACACCGGGCGCCGCCGATAGCTGGTCGATCAGCACCCGCTCCGCGTAGTCGGTCAGCTGCAGCGCCGACATCCGGTCGCTGGACAGGTTCAGGTACATGATCGCTTCCGGCGCCGCTTCGGCCTTCTGGATTTCCGGCGGATCCGCCTCGACCGGCAGATCGTCCACGACGCGTCCGACACGGTCGCGGACGTCATTCGCGGCACCGTCGACGTCGCGGTCGGCGCTGAACTCGACATTGATCGCCGAGCGCCCGTCGCGCGAACTCGAGCGCAGCGTTTCGATGCCCTCGAGACCCGCGATGCGGTCCTCTATCACCTGCGTGATCTTGTTTTCGACGATCGCCGCGCCCGCACCCAGATAACTGGTCGTGATCGAAACGAACACCGGGTCCACATCCGGATATTCGCGCAGTGCCAGTCGCGTCAATGAAACCAGCCCGAGTATCACCAGCAACAGGCTGATGACCGTCGCGAACACCGGCCGGTGGATCGAGATTTCGGAGATCTTCACGGCTGGTCCCGCGCCCCGGCCGCCGCCGCGCCAGGCGCCAGTTCGTGCACCAGGCTGCCCTCGCGGATTTTCTGCGTCCCCTCAATCACGACGCGTTCGCCGGCCCGGGCGCCGCCCATGATCTCGACTTCACCCGGAATGCGCCGTCCCGTCTCGACCTGGCGCTGCGACACCCTCCCTTCCGCGACGACGAAGACGAAAACTTTGCCGCGCTCCGGCACCAGCGCCTCCTCGGGTACGACGAGACCCGGGACCGGATCGCGGCTGACCTCGATATTCAGGAACATGCCCGGCCGCAACAACCTGTCGGGGTTCGGGATCCTGGCCCGCACCTTGACCGAACGCGCCACCGGATCCACGCGCGAATCCACCGACTCGACGATGCCGTCGAATGACTCGCCCGGATACGCGACGCTGGTCGCGGCCACGGCGAGCCCCGGTTTCAGGATCGCGAGAAATGTCTCCGCAACATCGAAGTCGAGCTTCATCGTTCGCGTGTCGTCCAGCGTCGTGATGATCGTGCCCGGGTTCACCAGCGCACCGACGCTGACACGCCGCAGGCCGACACGGCCATCGAATGGCGCGCGAATGACCGTATCTGCGACCCGCGCCGCGGCCGCCGCGACCCGCGCCTCGTTGCCCTTCAGCGTCGCCTCGATCTGCTCGAGCTGGGACTGCGACAACGCCTGCTGTGCATAAAGATCGCGGCTGCGCATGTACGCGCTCCGGCTTTCGGCAAGCGCCGCCTCGGCCGCTGCCAGGTCGGCCCGGTCCTGGGCGCCGTCCAGTTCGACCAGCACCTGCCCGCGCCGGACCCACTGGCCCTCCTCAAATCGAATCGCGAGCACCTTGTTTCCGGTCTTCGAGGTGATTTCAACCGCCTCATTTGCATTGGCGGTGCCGAGGGCCTCGATCCTGATCGCTATCGGCTTGCGCACGACCGGCGCCGTGACGACTGCCACCGATTCGGCCGCGTTGGCGGCGCCCGGGACAGCTGGCGCATCGGAACGGCAGCTGCTGAGGGCATAGGCAGCGGCCGCGATCACGAGCACCGCGATCGCGATCAGAAGCGGCCGGTTGGGCTGGTTCACGGTCGTCGGGCCCCTCAGAAATACATCCGCATGATGACTTCGGCGACACAGGCCGGCTTGCTGCTGCCCTCGACCTCGGCAGTGTAGAGCTCGGTGATCTGCAGGCCGCCGCTGACCTCTTCGACGGCCTCCAGCGTCACCCGCGCGCGCATCCGCGCACCGACGCGCACCGCGCTGGGAAAGCGCAGCTTGTTGATGCCATAGTTGATCACATTGCGCACGCCCGGCAACGCCGAGCGGTCGCGCTGCATCAGCCCGCGCAATTGATTGTAGAGCGCGAGCGTCAGGTAACCGTGCGCGATTGTCCCACCATACGGCGAATCCCTTGCCGCGCGGGCCGGGTC
This sequence comes from Steroidobacteraceae bacterium, assembly GCA_049298915.1. Taxonomy (GTDB): domain Bacteria; phylum Pseudomonadota; class Gammaproteobacteria; order Steroidobacterales; family Steroidobacteraceae; genus SCUD01. The sequence goes on from JBAQWM010000101.1 coordinate 13,794, forward strand.
GCAGTGGATCCACTGATGGTCATCGATCGCATCCGCAAAAGCATCGACGCGCTCCTGCGTGATGTCGAGCCACTCGCTCACGCACACTTCCCTGCCGATCGAAGGCTGCAATTGCGCCAGGACCTGTTCGCGCGGCGATTTCATGGTTCTGATGCTAACCGATGCGTGCTGTGTGCCCGCATCACCGTCTTTCCAGCCAGCCTGCGATCGCCTGTGGCAGCAGTTGCTGCGCCCTTGCGCTCACATAGATGCCTATATGTCCCCCGTCGAATTCGAAATCCGTGTAGTCGCGGCTGCCCACCAGGTCGCGCAGCGGCAGGGTCGCCGACGGCGGAACCAGGTGGTCCTGGGAGGCGCGGATATTCAGCACCGGACAGCCGATCCGTGCCAGGTCCACATGCCGGCCGCCGATCTCGAGCCCGCCCCGCACCAGGCGGTTTTCCTGGAAAAACCACCGCACGAACTGCGCAAAGGCGGTCCCGGCCTGGTCCGGGCTGTCGAGGATCCATTTTTCCATGCGCAGGAAGTTTGCGAGCGCGGCCGGATCATCTGCGATGTCGGCGATTCCCGCGTACTTCTGGACTGTGAGCCGCAGCGGCATCAGTGCCAGGAATGTTGCATTCAGGATCTCGCCCGGGACATTCCCGAGCACCTCGACCATCCGCTCTACGTCCACGCCCCGGATCCACTTGGACAGGAGATTTTCCGCCGTGTGGAAATCAACCGGCGTCACCATCACAACCAGATTGCGGACCGCCTCAGGCTGCATGGCCGCATGGCACAGCGCGAAGGTGCCGCCCTGGCATACGCCCAGCAGGTTGAGCGCCGGTACGCCCGCTGTGCGGCGTACGTGATCCATGCAGCCACCCAGATAGCGGTTGATGTAATCGTCGAGATCGAGAAAGCGATCCGCCGGCCCGGGATATCCCCAGTCGATCAGATAGACATCCAGCCCGCGCAACAGCAGACCGCGGATCAGCGAGCGGTCCGGTTGCAAGTCCATCATGTAGGGCCGGTTGACCAGTGCGTAGCAGATCAGGAGCGGCGCCACGCCCGCGCTCGGGGCCAGAGCACGATAGCGGTACAGGATGACACGATCCTGCTGATGCACCGGATCGCGGGCCGAGCAGCCCTCCACCGGCGCGTCGAGCGCGGCAAGCGCGCGCGCTCCCGCCGCCATGCGGCGCGAGAAATCGGCGATTTCACTTGCGGCCTGGGCTGCGTCTATCGCCAGGCGTGTCATCTTCCGCGCGCCTCGCGCAGCAGGCGCTGCAGTTCGTGCAGCTGCCCGTGGATCGAGTCGATCTCGGAGCGGGACGGCAGGTTCCACAGCCGCGCCCATTCCTCGACCAGGCGTTGCTGCTCGAATCGCATTTCGACCATTGCCGACAGCAACTCGGCCTGCGCGGCAGCAAATTCCTCGCTGTGCGCCGCGCCAGCATAGGCGCGCTCGCCGCATTCGACCCACAATTCATGCAACTGGCGCAGCGAGGTGACCGGCGGGCCGGTCGCCGCCGGCCCGCCAAGGGCTGCGGCAAGATTGCCGACCGCTGCCGTGGCTGCGGCCGAGAGCAGTTGACTCATGCGCGCCGCTGCGCGCTGCCAGCGCAGACTGCTGGTCATCAGCCGTTCGGTCGCCTGCTGTTGCGCGTGCAACGGATTCACGACCGGCACATACATGCGCTCGAATTTTTCCTTCATCGCATCGTGCAGCTGGGCGAGGCCCTCCTGCAGCGTCGCTGAGCTTCCCGGCGTGGCCGTCGACTGCGATTCGATGAGACGCCAGAGTTGCCTCGTGATGCCGAGATAATCGTCGCCGAATTCACGGATCCGCCGCAGGGCCTCCGCTCCGTCATCGCCACCCTGCTGCGCGAATTCCTGCCCGGCTTCGCTCGTGGGATCCGTCATCGCAGCTCCTGGCTTAGGCAAGGCTGGTGCGACGCACAATATCGATGTGATTTCGCGTCCGGGACCCTTGCGGAAGAGATACGATAAGACATTGTTTTAAATGATATTGATGTCAAGACAACAACCCTGGCAGACAGGGATGCAATTCATGTTGCACTGCAATATGATCCGGTGTATTATGACGTCAATCGCAATTTGCCCACACACTCAAGGATGCCAGAAATGACCAACCAGACTTTCAATTTCAACGCTTTCGTGGACGCCAGCCGGAAGGCTTTCGCGCCCGCCGCCAGGTTCCAGGAGCTGACCCTGAAGGGTTTCGAGCGCGTCGCGCGCCAGCAGCTGGCTTTCGCCGGTGAGATGCTCGAGTTCTCGATGCAGCAGATCCAGCTCACCACAACCGCCAGGGATTTCAATGACCTGACGGCTCGTCAGGCCGATCTGGCGACGCAGTTCGCCGAGAAGGCCACGCAGCGTTCGCAGGACCTGGTCAAGCTCACCAGCGAGCACCAGGCGGAGATCAGCAAGCTCTTCGACAAGACTGTCGCCGAGACCGTCCAGACGGCAAAGAAAGCCGCCTGATCGGAACTGAATTCCCCCTCGGGACGGCGCGCCTCCGGGTCGCCGTCCTTTTTTTTGCCCACAAGGCCGCCAGAGGATCTCTTGCCGCACTGCGTTATCGCACTGCGGCAGCATCCGGTACACTCGGTCCATGGCCAATGAACGCCTGATCAAGAAGTACGCCAACCGGCGGCTTTATGACGCATCGATCAGCAAGCACGTCACCCTCGAGGATATCCGCGACCTGATCGTCAAGGGCGAAAAGATCCGCGTGGTCGAGGACAAGACCGGCGAGGACATCACCAGGCTGATCCTGCTGCAGGTCATCGCCGAACAGGAACAGTTCGGCAAACCCATACTGACCACGCAACTGCTGGAGACAATCATCCGGTACTACGGCGGGCCGATGCAGGACTTCATGGCGCGCTATCTCGAGCAGAGTGTTGCCGCCTTCATGCGCCAGCAGGAAAACGTCCAGCAGCAGATTTCCCAGATGTTGAACAGCGCGCCGCCGCCGATGAATGCGATGGCCGAAATGACCCGCCAGAACATGGAACTGTGGAGCCGCATGCAGGAAAGCATGCTGGCGATGATGGTTGCACCACGCAAGACGCGTGCGCCGGAGGAAGCGGACAGCGCCGACGATGCCGGCCAGCGAAATGCCGGACCGACGCCCCGGCAAGGCAGCAGCTGAGACTCCGATTTGCGGCCTAGGCGCGCGCGCCAGCGCAGGCCGCGTGTTCCCATGCGAGCATGGCCCGCTTGCGTTCGACCCCCCAGCGATAACCGCCCAGTCCGCCATCGCGCTGCAACACGCGATGACAGGGTATGAGCCATGCGATCGGATTTGCGCCGACGGCCTGTCCAACGGCGCGGCTGGCGGTTGGCCGGCCTATGGCCCTTGCGAGTTCGGAGTAGTTCGTCGGTCCCCGCGAGCCGAGTTCCAGCAGGGCCTGCCAGACCTTGACCTGGAAATTGCTGCCCGCGACCGCAAGCACCACCCGGCCGCGCCGTTCGACGAACACTTGCGCCGCGAGTGCGGCGACCGCTTCGTCATCGCGTTCGAGGGTGGCGCGCGGCCAGCGCGCCTTCAGCCGTGCGAGTGCGGCCCCGTCGGATCCATCCACGAAGGCCAGATGCACCAGGCCGCGCGCGGAAAACGCCGCGTGAATGCGGCCGAATGTCGACGTCGCATGACCGTGTCGCAGCCGTACGCCGGCGCCACCGTCCTTGTATTCGCCAGGCGTCACGGCTTCGAAACTGACGAAGAGATCATGCAGCCGGCCGCCTCCCGAGAGCCCAGCCGCCCAGGCCGCTGCCAGCACCGAGCCGCGCCGGTCGAGCTCCTGCTTCGCTACCGACAGCGCGACCGTGCGCAAATAGCGGGTGGGTGACAGCCCGGCCCAGCGGCGGAATTCCCGGGAAAAGTGGAATACGCTGAGACCGGCGACACGCGCCAGCTCGTCGAGGCGCGGCTGGCGTTCATGGTTCCGTTCGATGTGCGTGATGACGCGTTCCATGCGCCGGTATGCGGATGTTTCAGTCGGGGCAGTCTGGCTCGTCATCTTCCCGGATCCGGTTATCGTGTCGGTGTCGCAAGATTGGCGCAGAGGGCTCATCCCGGCAACCCGGATCTTGCTCAGCTCTCAGTCAATCTTGCGATTCTTCCTGTCCACTTCGCCTGGCCATGACAGCGTGCCCGATTCATCGAATGGGATCGAGCGCACCATGCCGATTCGTGTCGATAGCTTGCCTTTCAGGCGGTAGGGAATGGCCGCGCGCGATTCACGATCACCGCTCAGGATGCGGATCAGCGCCGTTGCGGCATTGGCCGTTACGATCATGTCGAACTCCGCCTCGCCATTCGCCGGCACCGTGAACTCGCGCGCCGATATGCCGTGCGCGAATTGTTCTCCCGCGAGCTCCACGTCGATGTCGAGCCCCTTGACTGGCAGCGCCAGGCTGTTGGGGTTCTGCACGCGCAGCCGCACTTCGAGCCGCTGCGTGAACAGACTGGCCTCGAGCGGCTTCAGGCCGACGAAAGAGACCCGCGGGGTTTCGAGCTTCGACCCGAGACCGACGCAGGCGAGGAGCAGGGCAGCGAATACCGGTGGCAGCAGAGCTTTCATCGCTGAATCTTATCGGAGCTGTCATCCGGCATTCACAGGCCGGGATCGAGGTCATGGATTACTTGTTGACTATTACTTACTTAATAGTATTATCTACTTCCTAATGCAGGCAAATAAGTAGCATTGAGTGAACCAAGAAACCGACTCGAGCAACGACGCCGAGCAGCCCAC
>JBAQWM010000102.1:0-5196 GCA_049298915.1 Steroidobacteraceae bacterium
CTCCCATCGTGATCGCCCATCGGGGCGCCAGCGGATACCTGCCGGAACATACGCTGGAGGCATTCGAGAGGGCGATCGATCTTGGCGCCGATTACATCGAACCCGATCTCGTGATCACCAAGGACGGAGCGTTGGTGGTCCGCCATGATACCTATCTCAGCACCACGACAAATGTCGCCGACCTGCCGGAGTTTTCGGCTCGAAAGAGAGCGCTCGATGACAGGACCGACTGGTTTGTCGAGGATTTCACACTGGCCGAGCTCAAGTCCTTGCGTGCACGGCAGGCATTTCCGGGCCGAGCGAGGGACTTCGACGACAACTTCCAGATACCGACCTTTGAGGAAGTCATCGCGCTCGTCAAACACAAGGCGCGGGAAACCGGCAGGATTGTCGGCATTTATCCCGAGACCAAGGCCCCTGCCCACTACGAGTCGCTGGGATTCGACTTTGCAGCGTTGCTGGTCGAGACACTGGCAGCAAACGGGCTCGATGCTGGCGGCGCGAAAGTCTACATTCAGTCACTGGAACCGGCCATCCTGAAGCGGCTGAAGTCGATGACCGAATTGCCGCTCATCATGCTGGTGCGCCCGGTTTCGGCGGAAAGACCGCACGAGCCCGACATGCCGCTGGCCGAGATCGCGACATTCGCCGACGGCATCGGGGCATTCAAGACCCTGTTGATCAATGAACGCGGAGATTCAAGCGGCTACGTCGAGGCAGCGCACGCCATGGGGCTGGTCGTGCACGCATGGACCTTCCGGAACGACAGCTACATTGAAGATCGATTCAGCTCATATGAAGACGAGCTATTGAAATTCCTGCGTCTCGGCGTGGATGGCATCTTCAGCGATTTTCCGGATACGGCTGCTGCGGTCCGGGATGCATTCAGAAGAGTCAGCGCCGGTCACGACAGCGTGCCTAATGCCTTGCGTGAAGCAAGGCGATGAACTCGCCCAGATCTGGCATCGTGTCGAATCGCAATCCCTTGCCCGGCGCCGAGTCCCAGGACGCCCGCGACTCCAGGTACAGTTGCGCAACTATTTCCAGCTTGCCCTCGTCATCCAGCAGGCCGCTCGGCACCCAGACATGACCGGTATTCCGCAGGGCATTCGGCACCGGGCAGCCGCAGGTCCGGCAGAAATGGGAGCGAAAACCCGTCGCAAGCTCGAATTTCGAGATGTCATTTTCACCGGCCAGCCAGCGAAATTGCTTTGCCGCAAGGATCATGCCGGTGTTGGAAGTGGAGCCGCCCTGTTTGCGGCACAGCGAACAATGGCACTGGTACAGATTCGGGTAAGGCCCGAGCACTTCAAACTCGACCTCACCGCAAAGGCATTTACCGCGCATGATGGTCCACCTCCCCGGCTACACCCGATTCCGAAGTCACCCCGCCTGCATCCACGGGGGCAGCGGCAAGCCGAGTCCCGGCAGAAAATCCCTGCTGAACAATTTCGACTCGTAGGAACGTGCCGAATCGCAAAGAATGGTCACGATCGTATGGCCGGGGCCGAGCTGGCGCGCCAGCCGCATCGCCCCTGCGACATTCAATGCGGATGAAGCACCGACGTAGATGCCTTCCCCGCCGATGAGCTCCCACAGGACCGGCAGCAATTCACGGTCCGGAATATTGAAGGCATCGTCGATCCTGGCACCCTCGAGATTGCCGGTTACGCGATTCTGGCCGATACCCTCGGTGATCGAGCTGCCCTGCGACTTCAGTTCACCGTGTTTGACCCAATTGTAAATTGCGGCGCCGTCGGGATCGGCGACCGCCGTGACGACACTGGGGCGGCGCTGCTTCAGGTACTCGGATACGCCGGCGATCGTCCCGCCGGTGCCAACCGAGCATATGAACGCATCGACGTGGCCATCGGTCTGCGCCCAGATTTCCGGCCCGGTGCTGGCGACATGCCCCGCGCGGTTTGCGAGATTGTCCCACTGATTTGCGTACAGCACGCCGGCGGACTCGGTGGCGGCCAGTTCCTCCGCACGACGCCGCGCGCGATGCACATAATTGTCCGGATTCTTGAATGGCACCGCCGGCACCAGCAGCAATTCTGCACCCATGGCCCGGAGCGCCGACTGCTTCTCGACCGATTGCGTCTGCGGCATCACGATGACGGTGCGCAGGCCAAGGGCATTCCCGGCCAATGTCAGTCCGATGCCGGTGTTGCCGGCCGTGCCCTCGACGACCACGCCACCGCGACGGATACTGCCGCGCTCGAGAGCGTCCAGCAGCATGTACTTGGCGGCGCGGTCCTTGACCGAGCCCCCGGGGTTCAGGTATTCCGCCTTGCCGAGAATCGTGCAGCCGGTGCGTTCCGAGGCGATCCGTAACCGCATCAGCGGCGTGTTGCCGACAGTATCGAGAAACGGGCAATCGACATTCACAGTCTTCACTCAGGAGCTGACCCGGAATTCAGTTCTGGCGGTCCGGCTTCACCGCAACAATCGTGGCTGACACCTGCTGGCCCGCGCGCATGCCGCCGATGACATGAATACCGTAGCTGGATACGGCCAGTGCCCGCAGATCGTACATCAGTGCAACGGATTCCGGCTCGGAGGGTTGTCCATCGTAGCCGATGCCATTGTAGTTGTACGGATTCGCGCTGCCGCCAATGAAAAGGAATCGGTCGCCATGGGCCAGGGCCGCCATGCGGTAACGCGCCTGACCCGGATGCGAAGGGACGCGGGTCCAGGCAATGACGGCTGGCGCCGCGGGATCGATGCTGCCGAGCCAGCATTCATCGGATGGCGCATAACGACGCCGGTTTTCCTCGCGCACAACCTGCACGCCATCGCAAACCAGCATGCGCCCCCCGGAGATTGCGCCCGCGTGGCTGAAGACCGACTTGCCCGGCCAGCTGGTTGCCTGGTGCCAGCGATCCTGGACCGTGTCATGGAGTTGCACCAGCGCGACATTGTCCACATCGTGCCAGCCGCTCACGAGGTAGATTTATCTGTCCTGGTATGCGAGCGCGACCGTCCGGGATATCCGGCAGCGCAATCCAGCGGTCGGAGCCGGTTTCATGAATGTAACCACCGGCACGCAGATCCTTCCAGGTCCTGCCGGGCCCGAGACCGAGCAGCGAAACGATGTACTCGCGACCCGCGGATTCAGCCGCTGCGATCACGTTGTTCGTCACGGGCTCCGGCAGGGGTGGAGGCCCGGAATCGGCCTGCGCGACACCGCATGCGGCAAGGAGCGCAATGAGTGGCAACCGGTACATCGCGCTCTGGATCCTCGCATTATTTGAGATCCGGAGCGTGCTATGCTTTTTGGCCATGAGCAAGCCCAAGCTGATCTACTTCGACGCTCCGGTAAGTCGCGGGGAGGAATGCCGCCTCGCCCTGCACCTCGCGGGCGTTGACTTCGAAGATGCGCGCATCAAGTTCGACACGTGGCCCGCGATGAAGGAACAGATGCCCTACGGTAGCCTGCCGGTGCTCGAGCTGCCGGGGGGCCGGATGATCGCGCACTCCAACGCCATCCTCGTGCTGATTGGCCGCCGTCACGGCCTGCACCCCGCCGACGATTTCGAGGCGGCGCGCCACGAAGGCATGATGCAGCACGTGGAAGACCTGCGCGCCGTCGTCGGGCCGACGCTGCGCATGGGGGATGCCGAGAAGAAGGCGGCGCGCGAGGTGATCGTGGCGGGTTTCCTGCCGGCGTGGGCAAAGGCGGCTGAGAAGAATATCGGCGCTTCGCCGTTCTTTGCCGGCGAGAAAATTCAGGTCGTGGATCTCAAGCTTCACATGGGCGTGCGCTGGTTCATCGGCGGCAAGGTCGACCACATCCCCGCCACGATTTTCGCGGGCTACCCCAGGTTGATCGGGGTGCACGATGCCGTACGCGACCACGCTGGTGTGAAGGCCTGGTACGCAAAGGCCTGAGTTATTGCCGTGCGGGTCCAGCCGGTATCAGTAGAACGTGAAACTCCTCGTCTTTCAGCACATCGCCTGCGAGCACCCCGGCTCGCTCGTCCCGCTGCTCAGGGCTGAAGGAATCGCCTGGGACGCGGTCGAACTCGACGAGGGCGGCAGCATTCCGCCGCTCGAAGACTACGACATGCTGTGGGTCATGGGCGGGCCGATGGACGTCTGGGATGTCGAAGAACATCCCTGGCTGGTCGCGGAAAAACGCGCGATCCGTCGCTTCGTGCGCGAACTCGAGCGCCCCTTTCTCGGCCTGTGCCTTGGACACCAGCTGCTGGCGGATGCGCTCGGCGGGACCTGCGGACCGCAACGGCCGCCGGAGATCGGCGTGCTCGACGTCACGTTCACCGACGACGGGCTCGCCGATCCGCTATTCGATGGAATGCCGCGCAGCCTCCAGGTGCTGCAATGGCATGGCGTGCGCGTCGCCGAGCCGCCTGATGGCGCTGTTGTCCTGGCAAGTTCGGCTGCCTGCCGCTGCCAGGCCATGCGTGTCGGACCCTGGGCCTACTCGATGCAGTACCACGTTGAAGTGGAGCCCGATACGGTCGCGAACTGGGCAGCGATCCCCAGTTATCGGCGCGCGCTCGATGCGGCGCTCGGCCCTGGTGCCAGAGCGCGGCTTGAGGCCGACGCCGGTCGCGCGATGCCACAGTTCGCCGCGAGTACCGAGCGCCTCTTTCGCAATTTGATGGAAATAGCGCGGGGCCATCCGAGGCTGCGCGCGGCAAACCCATTGCATTCTTCTCATTGACAATGCCATAAGTGGCAATGCTGGCTTCGCCTTCGACCTGGACTATAGTGATCCCGGCGACCGCCGGAGAGCATCATGCCGAAACGCCAAGCGCCGGTAATAGTGCGTACGCAGCCGCGTATCCTGCTCATGATCTGTGCCTGCCTGTCGATCGCGGCCACCGACGAGTCGCGCTACGCCATCGAGCGCAAGGCGCTGCTGGCCGATATCCAGCGCGATGCAGTCGCCACCGCGGATGCCACCGGACGAGCGCGCTTCAGCGCGCGCGTCATGGCCGCGATGGACACCGTGCCACGGCATCGTTTCGTCCCGCACAGCTACGCGAGCCGGGCCTATGCCAACCGGCCGCTGCCGATCGGGCACGGCCAGACGATCTCGCAGCCCTACATCGTCGCACTGATGACCGAGCTGCTGGAACCGCAGCCGGATGACCTGATACTCGAAATCGGCACCGGCTCCGGCTACCAGGCGGCCGTGCTCGCCGAGCTCGTGGCGCAAGTCTATAC
>JBAQWM010000103.1:0-2251 GCA_049298915.1 Steroidobacteraceae bacterium
GTCTGGATTCGACTGGGAAACGGTCGAGCGCTCGCGTGCCGACGCCAAGCGCAGGCAGGCTACGAATCCGGACGCATATGTCCGGGCGGAAGCCGATTTCCTCGTCCTGGCCGAGACGAGACTGATCAATTCCGCCCTGTTTCGTCACGCGGTGGACCAGACGATCGGCGCAGTCCAGGAATTGCGCCGCCTTGCTGAAGAGAGCGGCATCCGGCTTATCCTGCTCGTGACGCCGCACAACCAGCACTACCTGGACCGCTTTCGGCGCGTCGACATCGAGTATTTCCTGGAGAGACTTGCGGATATCGCACCATTCTGGAATTTCGCCTCGTATTCCTCGGTTACCACGGACGACAGCAATTACTACGAGACATCCCATCACCGGCCCGCGATCGGCGCAATGGTGGCAGCGCGAGTAGGAGAGAGTAGAGCAGGCGACATTCCGGATGATTTCGGGCGCTGGGTGACGCCCGAAAACGTGGGCGCGGTGCTGGAGGAATTGCGGCCTCAGTTCGCAGAGCGCGCGCGGGCCGGTCTCCGGGGCGATTAGAATGCAGACCATTCTGCTGGTCGCACTGCGTGGCTTTGGCGTCGTCCAGTCGCGAGCGATGCTGATCCACGAGTTGTCCACGCGCGGCTCAAGGGTGCTGGTCTTCGCGAATCAGGACTCGGCAGCGGCACAGCTCGATGACAATGCGGCGGTGGAGTTTGTCGATGCGGGTTTCGGGCGGCGACTCGTCTCGCCGATTTCCGATCTGCGCTCGACCCTGCGGCTCGCTGGGCTGGTGCGGAGCAGGCGACCGGACTTGATTCATTTTTTCAATGCCAAGCCGACCTTGCTTGGCCTGCTGGCCGCGCGCCTCGCCGGATCCCGTGCCTTGATCGTTAGCACAGTCACCGGCCTTGGGCATGCATTTTCGGCGAATCTCGCGGTGCGTTTTCTGGCGGGATTGCTGTACCGGATGCTGTTTCGCTCGGTGAGCATGACAATCTTCCAGAATCCCGATGACTTGGCATTGTTCCGCGGCCGGGGCTGGGTTCAGGCCGGCCGCGCGCAGCTGATTATCGGTTCGGGCGTCGACACTGGCCGTTTTCGTCCCGCCGAATCAGCGCGGACGCAGCCACATCCCTGCAACGTGCTGATGGCCTCACGACTGCTGCGCAGCAAGGGGGTGCTGGACTTCCTGCAGGCTGCCAGGCAAGTCAACGCAAGGCAACCGGGTTTGCGCTTCATGCTAGCCGGCGAAGCCGAGCCCCGGCACCCCGATGGGATCGATGAGCAGCACTTGCGGCATGAAGCGCAGGCTGCAGGCGTGGAATTTCTCGGATATCGTGCGGACCTCGATCGCCTGCTGCCGCAGGTGGATCTTGTTGTTCTGCCGTCCTATTATCGCGAGGGCGTGCCGCGGATACTGCTTGAAGCGGCGGCTTGCGGCGTGGCTGCGATAACCACGGATTGGCCGGGTTGTCGCGAGGCAGTCGTGCACGGCGTGACTGGTCTCCTGATCGCGCCCAGGGACCCGGCGGCGCTCGCCGGTGCAATCCAGTCGCTTGCGAGCGACCTGCCGGCACTTCGGCACATGGGCAGGGCCGCGCGCGTGCGCGCGATCGAGCAATTCGACGTGCGGCGCGTCACCAGGCGGCACCTTGGGATCTACGACGAATTACTGGCCGCTGAAGGCAAGCCATGAGCGACCGACGCCGGATGCTGATTCTGATTTGCGCGGCGCGTTCAGGCAGCAAGTACCTACGCGACCTGCTGGGCGTCAGTGCGGAATGCGCGGTGGTGCCGTACGACATCAATTACGTATGGCGTCATGGCAATGACTCGGCCGCCGACGACGCGTTGCCGCCGGAAGCAGCGGGTGAGCGCCAAACAAGCTATATCCGGCAGGTCATACCGCGCATGGCGGGCGTGCGAAACAAGCGCGACACGCGACTGGTCGTCGAGAAGACCGTCTCCAATTCGCTGCGCGTGCCCTTTGTCGCGCAGATATTTCCGGACGCGCGCTACGTGCATCTCGTTCGCGATGGCCGGGCGGTGGCCGAATCGGCGCGCCGCATTTGGCACGAGCCGCAATCCAACGACTACTTGCTTGACAAGCTGCGCTATTTTCCGCTGCGCAACTATCGCTACGCCTTTTGGTACCTCCGAAACCGCCTGCGGATGGCCACAGGAAGTTCTGGCCCGACTGTCTGGGGGCCGCGGTACCCGGGAATTGAACAGGATCTCGGTTCGATGGATCTGCTT
>JBAQWM010000104.1:0-2776 GCA_049298915.1 Steroidobacteraceae bacterium
GGCGCATGGCGCCTGCGACCGGCCGATCGATGCCCGTGCCGAGCAGCGCATCGACCACGACATCGGTCGCGGCAAGACTGGCCTGCGAGAATCCGGATTCGCGCCCGCCCGCCGCCTTGAAATCCGAATACGCGCGCGCCGCGTCGCCGGCAAGCGAGTGCGTCTCGACCAGGGCACAGGCCCCGACCGCGAGACCCGCATCGCGCGCAAGCAGCGCGAGCGCATAACCGTCACCGGCGTTGTTGCCGGAGCCGCACAGGATCGTGATCTGTTGCGCGTCCGGCCACCGTCGCCGGAGCAGCGCCAGCGCGGCCTCCGCGGCGCGCTGCATCAGCGTATACCCCGGAATACCGGCCACCTCGATCGCATGGCGGTCCATCGCGCGCACCTGCGCGGCCGCATAGACCAGGGCGGGCAGCGATTCCATCCCGGTGATTATACTGGGCGTCCGCAAGTCCACCTGCCATGGCAAGAAATCTCACCGCCGACGAGCTGAATGCGCTGCGATCACGGCTGACTGCATTTGCAGCCGAGCTCGGCTTCGACCAGGTCGGCATCGCGGGCATCGAATTGCCGGAGGACGAGGCGCGGCTCGAGCGCTGGATCGGCGAAGGCCGGCACGGCGGCATGCAATATATGGAAAGACATGGCCGACGGCGCAGCCGGCCTGCGGAGCTCGTGCCGGGAACCTTGCGCATCATCAGCGTACGCATGAACGCTACGGCCCCGGATGCGGCGCCGCCAGCGGCGGTTCTCGCTGACCGGCGACGCGGGTACATCGCGCGTTACGCGCTGGGGCGCGATTACCACAAGATCCTGCGCCAGCGCCTGACCAGACTGGCGGCGCTGCTGGAATCCGAAATCGGCCCCTTCGGCTATCGCGCCTTCGTCGATTCGGCGCCGGTCATGGAAAAGCCGCTGGCGCGCGATGCGGGCCTCGGCTGGATCGGCAAGCACACCAACCTGATCAATGCGCGGGCCGGCTCTTTTTTCATGCTCGGGGAGCTGTTCACCGATCTGCCGCTGCCGCTGGATCAGCCGGCGAAGGACCGCTGCGGGACATGCAGCGCCTGCATCCCGGCCTGCCCGACCGGCGCGATCACGGCGCCGTACCAGCTCGACGCCAGGCGCTGCATCTCGTACCTCACGATCGAGCATCACGGCGCGATACCGGCGGAGTTGCGCCCCGCGATCGGCAACCGGATATTCGGCTGCGACGACTGCCAGCTGGTATGCCCGTGGAACAAGTTCGCAGGCCTCGCCGCTGAACCCGATTTCCGCAGCCGCCATGGACTCGATGCGCCCGATCTCATCGGGTTGTTCCGGTGGACCGAACAGGAATACCTGGAACGCAGCACCGGCAGTGCCCTGCGCAGGCTCGGTTACCGGAGATGGCTGCGCAATGTCGCCGTCGCCCTCGGCAATGCGCCGACCTCGGCGGAAGTTGTGGCCGCCCTGTCCGTGCGGCGCGACGACCCGGATCCGCTGGTGCGCGAACATGTTGCATGGGCGCTGGCGCGCCATGCCGCCGGTCACTGACTCCTGACCGGATTCACGTAGTGCCGCCCGCTGCGGGTCTGGCGGATGGTCTCGAACAGATCGTCGAAATCGCGGGAATTGTTTGCGGGGTCGATCTCGGCCGTGTTGACGATCAGCAGCGGCGAGGCCGTGTACTGGTGGAAGAACCGCGTGTATGCCTCGCCGAGCCGCTCGAGGTAGGCGGCGTCGATGTATTTCTCATAGGTGATGCCGCGCCTGTCGATGCGTTGCAACAGTGCATCCACCGGGGCCTGCAGGAATACGACCAGGTCCGGTACCGGCGCATCCATCGCCAGACGGTCATAGACCTGCTCGTATAGCTTGTACTCCTCCTCCTCCAGCACCACGCGCGCGAACAGCCGGTCCTTGGCCAGCATGTAGTCGGCAATGCGCACTGGTGCAAACATGTCGTGCTGGCGCAGCGCAGCAAGCTGACGGGCGCGCTGAAACAGGAAGTAGAGCTGGGCCGGGAATGCCGCGGCTTTCGGGTTCTTGTAGAAGCGCTCGAGAAACGGATTCTCCATCGGCTGCTCGAACACCGTCTCCGCCCCGACCGCGGCGGCGAGCCTGCGTGCGAGGCTGGTCTTGCCGACCCCGATCAGCCCTTCCACGACGACCAGTCGGTGCGGCCAGTTTTCTTCTGTTATTTCAGGCACCGGTATTCCCTGCCACCAGCGGTTCGATACCGTCGCCCCGGACCACTTCAAGAAGTCTGGCCACGCGGCCATGACCGGGAACCCAGAGCGTCGGAGCGATTTCAGCCAGAGGATACAGCACGAAATTGCGCTGGTGCAGGCCCGGGTGCGGGAGCTGCAACCCGGCCTCGTCACAGGTCGTGCTACCGACCATCAGCAGGTCGAGGTCGATGCGGCGCGGTCCCCAGCGTACCGCCGGTTCGATCCTGCCCATGCGCTGCTCGATCACGTGCAAATCCTGCAGCAGATCGCGTGGTTCCCTCAGTGTCAGGAGCCCGGCCGCCGCATTGACAAAGTCCGGCTGATCCTGCGGCCCCATCGGCCTGGTACGCCACAATCGCGAGCGCAGCACCAGCCTGGTGCCGGCAAGCCCTGCCAGCTCACCGATGGCAGTCTCGACCTGCCGGCGCGGATCATCGAGATTGCTGCCTAGGGCTACATAGGCCGCTTGCCAGAGCTGCGGCTGCATCAGTTCTTGGTCGTCGGTGCCCTGCGCCGCCGGCCGCCGCGGCGGCGGCGGCGGCCGGCGCCAGGGGCCTGAC
>JBAQWM010000105.1:0-1770 GCA_049298915.1 Steroidobacteraceae bacterium
TACCTGAACAACATCGTTGAGCAGGATCATCGCGCGATCAAACGCCGCTGTGCTCCCATGCTGGGCTTCAAGTCATTCGGCAATGCAGCGATAACGCTCGCTGGTATCGAGTTGGCACATCGGATTCACAAGCGACAGTTCTCGCTCGGCCCGGGTCGTCAGTGGCGGAACCAGTCACTCAAGCAGCTTTGGGACCGGGCCCTCGTTTCAGCTTGATATTGAGATCAGAGCCGCCGAATCGCCGGCTTTCATGTGCCGCCAGTGCACCAGAACCCAGCCCTCTCTCCGCAAATTACTGCCGCTGTCTACACAGATCGCGACTCCACATCCGCGACGATTCTGCACGCCGTTTCGATATTCCCGTACAGACGAGTGGTGCCGCCAACAAAGTTGGCAACCGCCTCTTCGGCACGCGTTCGCAGTGATGCAGAATGCACGAGCCCACGTCGGGCGAGAGCAGCGATGTCGTCGCGATCCTGGCTCGTCAATCGGCCGATCTTGCTGACTGCCAGATCCGTTGGTGTGAGTAACCGGACATCAAGGACTTCTGGTTCGAGACCGGGCAGTGCCAGAGGTTCCGAGTCTCTATAGGCATCTTCGTGAATCAGTGCGAGCGTGTCGCTGTACTGCCGGTCCAGATACAGTAGCTGGGCGGCCCCGTCCGCGTCGCGATAGGAGACCTCCAACTTGTCGGGGAGTGCGATGCGCTTAGAAAAAGCAGCGTCGACGTCCTGTGTTACCCGCTCGCCGGTGTAGAAATGCAGCGCCGCGCCTCCTGCCACGTACATTTGCACCGGTAGGGCTTTCTTCGGCAAGCTTTTGAGTGATTCTGAGATGCGGCCAGCGATCTTGAGAAATGCGTCGACGTACTCGCGACGTGCGGGCGAATCAAGCTGCATGGGGAGCGCGTGCTTGCCGCGAATGCGCATTCACGATGGGCAGGAATCGGCTGGGCCGCACGGGACTGCGCTCCAGCCATCGCGCGAAAACGGCGGGCTCCGAGGCGCCGGGATGCAGCCGTTCCGCCAACTCCAGCAATGCGGATCGATCGTGGCCCGGTGCTCCGGCAAGCATCACCGCAAGACCCGCCATGAAGAAGGGCGGGCCCAGTTCGGTCCAGCGGTTTGGGTCGCTTTCATCCTGGGCGCACAGATGCGCGAGGCGTTCTTCCAGGTCCCGATTCACCTCTGCCGGAAAGTGTCCGTCCGGGCTTCGACCGGCAGCCTGTGCCGGTTGTACGTCCACGCGCGTACCCACGGCTTCCGCAAGCGCGTAGAGAGTTGCAAAGTCACAGTTATTACGCCGACGCAGCCGGGAAAGGCTCTCTTTGCGCAAGCCGGCGCGACCCGCCCAGGCGGCGTCGGTCAAACCCACGCGACGGGCATCGCGGGTCAGCGTGACCAAGAGATTCTTGAGAGGTGTTGACTTGGACATCAACGACACACTAGCAAATGATGATCTTTAGATCAACTCAAAGTAGAAACAATAAGTTAACTCGTTGATTTAAATAGCTCCCAAAGCTGCCCGGTCCCCGTCGCGTGTTCTACACGCTGAACCAAGCTCAAATGGCGCGGTTGTAATCAGCTCACGGGAACCAATTGCACCGCTATTTTTCAGCCCGGCTCAGGCGCCACCTGGGCTGAATCTTCTTCGAGAATTCGTACCATTTTTTAGAGCCGCATTTTCTGGCCTGATTTTGATGGTACAAATATTGGTTCCGGTGCGTTGGCGGTAGGAAGGTAGCATCAACGGGTCGGCAGGAGCCTGTGA
>JBAQWM010000106.1:0-4355 GCA_049298915.1 Steroidobacteraceae bacterium
GTCCTGGTCCAGCTTGCGCCCGCCCTGGCTGCCCAGGTGCCGGCCAATGCCATGCTGTTCCTGATCGCCCGCCGCGGCGAGGGCGGTCCGCCGATCGCCGTCGTGCGCCGCCCCGTGAGTTCGTGGCCCTTCGGTCTCACGATGTCGGACGCAGACGCAATGCTGCCGGGCACCAGTCTCGCTGGCGGCGGCCCGGTTCGTTTGATCGCGCGAATCTCGCGCTCAGGCCAGCCGGCGGCAGCGAGTGGGGATCTCTACGGTGAGGTCAGCTATGATTTCACCACGGCCGACAAGGTAAGCGTGACCATCGACCGCATCGTCCCCTAGTTCTGCTCGGCGGGAGATTCATGGGCCGGGTCGCCGTTGACTACCGCTTTCAGCGTCTGCCATCTGCATTCCGGTACTTTCCGCGGGCCGTATTTGCGCGGCGGGTGGCGCTCGTGCCGGAGGGCCGTTCCGTTTCGCGCCTGCAGGGCAGCGCGGAAATCGTGCGGACGCGCCGCGAGCACCTGGCCCGCTACCGCAGAGTCTGCGGATTTGACGATGACGGCTTGCTGCCCGTCACCTATCCCCATGTGCTCGCCGGACCGCTGCAGATGGCGCTATTGACGCACAAACGCTTCATCGTCCGGCTGCTCGGCCTGATTCATGTCGCCAATGAAATCCACCAGATTCGCCCGCTGCCTGAGGGCGGCACGTACCGTACCCGCGCGTGGATCGAGGGTTTCCGGGACGGCGACCGCGGTCATGAATTCGATTTGTTCACCGAGTTCGAGGACCGCCACGGCACCGCATGGCACGAAAAGACGACACTGCTCGCGCGTCGTGCCGCGAGCGGCGGTCAGGCCGCACGCAGCGCCCGCCAGACCCTGCGCTACGAGAAAGCCACCGATGACGACACGCCGGCGAAGGCCGTCATCGAAGCGCCGATTTCGGTCGGCCGCCGCTATGGCTGGATTTCACGGGACCTGAACCCGATTCACCTGAGCGACCGCGGTGCACGCCTGTTCGGATTCCCGGCCGCGGTTGCGCATGGCATGTGGTCGATGGCGCGCTCGCTCGCCGCGCTGGGTGCCGCGCCGCTGGCGCCGCCCGTTCGCGTTCACGTCGACTTCAAGCTGCCGATGTTCCTGCCCTCGACCGCACAGCTCGAGCACTGGCTGCGCGACGGGAGAAAGGTCTTCGTCCTGAGAGACGGCGAGGGCCAGCGGCCGCACCTCGCCGGCTCGACGCGGCCGGGCTAGATCGTGCCGCTCGACCGGCTGACCCGCGGAGTGCTGCAGGCGCGGCCGGGAGAAGAACGCGCGGTCGGCCTCGCATTCCTGTATTTCTTCCTGCTGCTGTGCAGCTATTACCTGCTGCGGCCACTCAGGGATGCGATGGCGCCGGTCGCAGGATTCCACAACCTGGCGTGGCTGTTCACCGCGACCTTTGTCGCGATGCTGGCACTGGCGCCATTCTTCGGCATGCTGGTGGCGCAGGTGCGCAAGAATTTCCTGGTGCCGATCACTTACAGCTTCTTTGCCCTCAACCTCCTGGCGTTTTATCTGTTGTTCAAATTCGACCCGGAATCGCGCTGGGTGGCGATCGCGTTCTTCGTCTGGCTTTCCGTCTTCAACATGTTCGTCGTCTCCATCTTCTGGAGCTTCATGGTCGACGTGTTCCGCGACGAGGAAGCCAAGCGGCTGTTCGGGCCGATCGCCGCGGGTGGCGGCGCCGGCGCGATCGCCGGACCGCTGCTGACCCAGATACTGGCCGAGCGGATCGGCGTCGACGGCGTGGTCGGCCTGTCGCTGCTCCTGCTGCTTGCCACGCTGCCCTGCATCTACGGGCTGGCGCGCTGGGCCGAGGAACGCCACGGCCATTTCGTGCTGCCGCCGACCGACCCGGAGGCGCGCATCGGCGGTTCGGCCTTCGCCGGCATGCGACTGGTCGCAGGATCTCCCTACCTGCTGGGCGTGTTCGCGATCATCGCGATCGGATCGGTGGCCGGTACATTCATGTATTTCGAGCTGCAGCAGATTGCCGCGGCGGCTTATCCCGAAATCGGCGCCAGGACGACCTTCTATGCGCGCCTCGATGTCGCGGTCAATGTGCTGACATTCGTGCTGCAGGGATTCGTGGCGGCGCGGCTGATCCGGCGCTTCGAGCTTGGCGGCGCGCTGATCGTGATGCCCTCGGTTGCGCTGGCATCATTCGCATGGCTCGCGGCCATGCCGCAATTGATGCCACTCGCGGTCAGCCAGGTGATCCGCAGGGCAGGGGAGTTCGGCATCGGCCGCCCCTGCCGGGAAGTCCTGTTCACGATCGTCGATCCCGAGACCAAGTACAAGGCCAAGAATTTCATCGACACGGTGTTGCAGCGATTCGGCGATATGCTTGGAGGCTGGCTGCACCTCCTGCTCAGCGCGGCCGGTGTTGCCCTGGCAGGATTCGCGCTGATCTGCGGCGCCGGCATGCTGGCCGTGGCCCTGGTCGCGGCCTGGCTCGGACGGGCGTTCGAACGCCGCGAGCAGGGCACTATCTGAAGGATGGGGAAACCGGCATGTATACGCGACGCGATGCACTCGTCATATTGGCGGCGGCCGCCGCCGCACCCAGGGCAGCCCTGGCATCGAGTCGACCATTGCAGCGCGCAATCCCCGGCACCGACGAGTCACTGCCCGCACTGGGCCTCGGCACCTGGCAGGTGCTCGCCGTCCCCGCCACGGGACCGGAATTCGACGCCGCCAACGCCGCTACACGCCGATTCCTCGAGGCCGGCGGCAGGCTGATCGACAGTTCGCCGATGTATGGGCTGGCGGAAGAGCGGGTAGGGGATATCCTCGCGGGCATCCGGCCGGCTCCCAGCGCCTTTCTTGCCACCAAGATCTGGACCCGTGGCCGCGAAGCCGGCGTGAAGCAGCTGGCCGATTCGCACCGCCTGATGCGCGCGAAAATTCTGGACCTGGTCCAGGTGCACAACCTGATGGATCTCGAGGTTCAGCTCGCGACCCTGCGTGCCGCCAGGGACGCCGGTACGGTGCGCTATGTCGGTGTCACGCATCATGTTGCGAGCGCGCATGAGGAGCTCGAACGCGTGATCCGCCGCGAACGCCCAGATTTCCTGCAGATCAATTACTCCCTGGCAGAACCGCAGGCCGGAGACCGGCTGCTGCCGGCCGCGCGCGAACTGGGCGTCGCCGTCCTCATCAATCGCCCGTTCATCAAGGGCGCCATGATCGACCGCGCCGCCGGTCATCCGTTGCCTCCGGTGGCGGCGGAACTTGGTTGCCACACCGCTGCACAGCTATTCCTCAAATGGGTGCTCGCGGATCCCGCAGTGACCGTCGTGCTGACCGGCACGCGAAATCCACGGCATGCCGCCGAAAACCTGGAGGGCGCCTCCGGCGCAGTCCCGGATGGCGGTCAGAAAGACGCAATCGAGCGCTGGTATGCCTCCCTCTGACGCAAGGGCAGCGGACTCGCGAAGCGGGATCGCCACGCTGGCGTCCGTGATCGCGTGCCTGGTGATGGGCGTCGCCGATGCGCAGGCGCCACCACCGGCAAGCGCATTCGCCACCCTGCCGGAACTGTCGATGGTGCGCCTTGCTCCCGATGGCCAGAAAGTTGCCTGGGCGCAGGATCCGGGCGGCAAGCCGGTGATCGAAATCTTCGACCTCGCGACGGCCAGGACACTGAGACGTCTCAGTCCGCCCAACGCCCGTGTTCGTGACCTGGACTGGGCAGACAATACGACGCTGGTGATCAGCATCAGCCGTACCCTGACGCAGGATGCCACCAGGGTTGCTGAGAAGCGCTACGAATTCGAGCGCTTTCTTGCGGTTGATGCCAATGGTGGCGAGGCTCGCTCGCTCCTGATGGAACACCCGGCACGCGAGATGGTGACCGGCGCAACGATTATCAAGCTGCACACCCCAAAGCCGGACACGCTCCTCATGTCCACCTGGGATTTCAAGGAGACGAGTCGTCGCGACGAGATCGGTTCGCGGCTCAGCGGCGGCCGCAAGGATGAAGGCTATCAGTACTCGCTGTTTGAAGTCAGCACTCGTTCCGGCGCCGGCAGGATGATCGAATCAGGTTCGGCATTCACAAATGACTGGGTCGTTGACCGAGCAGGGCGCGCAGTAGCGCGAAGTGACTGGAATCCAGCCACCCGGACTTTCTCGATCCTCACCAAGGAAGACAAGAGCTGGCGCACGATCCACTCGTCAGAGCTCGATTATGAATTCGACCTGGCAGGCCTGTCCGCTGATGGCCAGAAGATCCTGGTCAGGTGCGCGCGCGGCTCGAAACAATTCAAGATCTGGAGTATTCCGGTCTCCGGCGGCGACCTCAGCCTTTACTGCGAGCAC
>JBAQWM010000107.1:0-2950 GCA_049298915.1 Steroidobacteraceae bacterium
GCCATCACGTGACCCGGACGGTCCGGGTACGGGCAGAACGGCCTGCTGCCAGCCTGCTCGAAGCGCAGCCGGTTCGCGTCGTCGGTCTTGAAATAAAGCGTATCGTCGTCGATCAAGGCGAAAAACAGGCCGTCCAGGTAAAGGCCCACACCGCCGAACATGCGGCGCGGGCTGACCTTCCCCGCCGATGCAAGCTGTTCCAGCACGTAATCGCGGAATTCGTCCGAGACGGCCAAGCCGCGCTCCTGCCAAGGGCGACCATCTTTGGCACGACGTCGCCCCGCAGGTCAATAGGCTGCGGGAGCGGCGCCCAGTGCAGCGTGTATGCGGTTGAGCAGCTCGCGGTGCAGTTCCGGATCGAAAGCGGCTGCGGCCTGCCAGTCGTAA
Organism: Steroidobacteraceae bacterium; assembly: GCA_049298915.1. Classification (GTDB taxonomy): domain Bacteria; phylum Pseudomonadota; class Gammaproteobacteria; order Steroidobacterales; family Steroidobacteraceae; genus SCUD01. The sequence continues at coordinate 388 of JBAQWM010000107.1, forward strand.
GCCCAGGGATGCGTGGTCGCATACGCCGCCGGTTCATCCTGAAACCGCGGTATGACATGGGCGTGGAGCGCCCTTTCCTGATTGCCGAGGATCGCGTAGTTGATCCTGGTCGCCCGCGTGACCTTCTGGACGGCGTCGCCCAGGGCCGCCATGTCGACCAGAAACTGCGTACGCTCCGCAGCGGCAAGCGCATTCAGTGTCGGGACCACGGGATCGGGCAGCAACAGGCAATATCCGGGCAGCACCTGGCGCTCGCCCATGACAGCCCAGCCGGATGTCAGGCGCGCGATGTAGGTCGGATCGATGCCGGCCTGCAGTGCGTCCACGCGGCGATGGATTGCGGTCTTCAAGACTACCCTGACCAGCTCCGCACGCGACCGGTGTCCAGATGCACGAAATCGGCCACCGGATAATATCCGACGCCACCGGCCTGCATCTGCAGAGCAAGGTCCCTCAGTGCGATCGCAGGCAGGCCGACCAGGCGCACATCGATGGCGCGCCCCTGCATGTGCAGGCTGCTTGACGAGACCCCGCCAGTTGTCGCCGCCAGCATCGCATTCGTGGCGGGCGCACGGTAACCGGAGATGATCTCGAAGCGCGGCTCCCGGCCTGCGGCAACCGCCAGTTCGTGCAGCAGATCAAACAGGCGCGAATCGATCGGCAGGACGTCGCCGGTGCGATGATCGCGCAGCAGCCAGTCGAGAACACCCAGTTGCTCCGCGCTGTAGTGGCCGTCCACGTAGTAGCGGGATTCCAGGACTTCGCCGGTATGCGTGTTGACCAGCAACAGCCGGCGCTCCGCGGCCGGCGCGTCGGCGCCCGTCGCGGCGCGAATTGGCGTGCATGCGAGGGGAAACGACAACAACAGCCAGCCGAGGAAGCCCCTGCGGCTTTCGCAGCCACAGGCAGGATCAATCACCGGCGGGTGCGACATTGACGGCAAGCAACCGCGCACGCGGGAAGAAATTGAAATCAGTGGCGGTCGCATTCGTGTAGGCACCCATCTGACGCCCGATCAGCAGGTCGCCGGTGGCGAGTTGCGGCATCGGGATGTCCTCGGCGATCACGTCGATGCTGTCGCAGGTGGGGCCAGCCAGGACGCAGGGCTGTTTCGCATCGCCATGCGGCGCCACTGGCTCGACGGGATAGCGCGAGTGATCATACAGCTGGCCGCTGAACGAGCCGTAAATGCCGTCATCCAGGTAATACCACCAGCGCCCGTCGCGCATTGCGCGGCCCATCACCGTCGTCAGGCAGAATCCCGCTGGCCCGCAGATGTAGCGGCCAGGCTCGGAAATGACCCGAATCCCTGTCGGCAGGCTGGCCAGGGCCTTGCGGATGGGATGGCAGAACGTTGCGATGGACGGCGCCGGTTGCAGGTAATCGATCGGAAACCCGCCGCCGATGTCGAGCGTTTTGAGCGGCGGCAGGCCTGCGGCCGCCGCCGCCGAGAACAGCCGGCCGCAGATTTCGATGGCACGCACATGCGCTTCCGCGGTCCCGACCTGCGAACCGACGTGGAATGACAGCCCCCCGACCGTGAGGCCCGCGCGCACTGCAGTCGCAAGCAGCGGAATAGCTGCCTCAGGGTCGCAGCCAAACTTCCGCGACAGGTCCACCATTGCATCCGGGCTGCGATAGGCAAGCCGCAGCAGCAACCGCACGCGGTCACGATAGGGCCTGAACTTGGCAATTTCATCAGGGTTGTCAAAGACGAATGTCGTGATGCCGTAATCGAGGGCCCGCCGGATGTCCTGATCCCGCTTGACCGGGTGTGTGTGTATGCAGCGCCCGGGCGCAACTCCAGCCGCGCGGACGAGCTCCACTTCGCCACTGGTCGCGAGATCGAACCAGGCACCCTCCGCCGCCAGCACCTGGACCACCGTCGCATGGGGCTGCGGCTTCAATGCATAGTGCAGATCGACGCCGGGCAATGCCGCGGCGAGCGTGCGGTACTGGCGGCGGACGATGTTGCAGTCGATGCCGAGCAGCGGTGAACCGAAATGGCCGACCAGCGCCGTGAGCGCGGCCGTTCCGTACGGCTCGGCAAGCCGGACTGCCATGTCGCCGGCATCGTCAATGACGGTTCTGGCGGGCTTGTTCAATGCGTGTCCCGGTGAATACTGAAGGCCGATTCTAGGCAATCCTGGCGTCTACGTCAGTCGAGCAGAGGATCCACCAGCTGCAGCAGGCGGTCGAGCGCCCCTCGATTGGCGTCCAGCACGGCGCGACCGGCAGCGCCCATGGCCGAGCGCTGTGCAGTATCGCCAAGCAGTGCTGCAATACTCTCGCCCAGTTGCCTGACGTTGCCGACGGTGCGCGCCGCGCCTGCTTCCAGCAGCAGGCGCGCCACTGACTCGCTGTTGAAATTGTGGGGCCCGGTCAGCACCGGCCGCCCCAGTGACGCTGGCTCAAGAAGATTGTGGCCACCGATCGGCACCAGGCTGCCGGCGACAAATGCGACATCCGCCGCAGCGTAGAACATCATCAGGTCTCCCATCGTATCGCCAAGCAGCACCGACGTCTCTTGCAGAATCGGGGTGTCACCGGATCGGTTCGTGTA
>JBAQWM010000108.1:0-10520 GCA_049298915.1 Steroidobacteraceae bacterium
GCGCAGCTCCCGGCGCGGCTCCCGGCGCGCCCGGCGTGGCCGCAGCACCGGCTGCGGCAGCCGCTGCGGCTGCTTCGTCGACGACCGGAACTTCTTCCTCTTCGACGCGCGGCATGTGGATCGAAGCCACCGGCTTGTCGCGGCCGGCAAGCAGTTCCACGATTTCGACGCCTGCGGGCAGCTTCAGCTCCGACAGGTGGATGACCTGGTTGATCTCGAGCGCCGATACATCCACCTCGACATACTCGGGCAGATCCTTTGGCAGGCAGGTCACTTCGATGTCGTTCCGCACATGCGAAAGCACGCCACCCTGCGACTTGACGCCGACCGCATCTGCGCCGCCCTTGAAGTGCAGCGGCACGATCATGCGGATCTTCTCGTTCTCCAGCACCCGCTGGAAATCGATATGCATGATCTGGTTCTTGTAGGGATGACGCTGCACGTCCTTCAGCACGGCCGCCTGCGTCTGGTCACCCACGCGCAGATTCAGGATTGTCGAGTAGAAACGCTCGTCGTCCATCAGCTTCGCAAGCCTGGTATGGTCGACCATCAGCGCGCGCGCATCGCGCCGCCCGCCGTAGAGAATCGCCGGGACCTTGCCGAGATGACGCAGGCGGCGGCTCGCACCCTTGCCCTGGTCCTCCCGGAACTCGGCGACGAGTTCGAATGAAGTCTTCATGTCTCTTTGCACTCCTGATTCCGGGGACCGCCGGCCCGCGACCAGGCGCCGGCATCCCGTTTTCGGCGCCGCCGGACCACCCGGCGGCTGCCTTCCGGAGGGGCATGCCCCTCCTAATCCACGTACAGCGAACTGACGGATTCTTCGTCGCGAATCCGCCGCATTGTCTCTGCCAGAAGGCCCGCGACCGTCATCACCCGGATACGCTTGCAGGTCTTCGCGTCCGCGCGCAACGGTATCGTATCGGTCACAACCAGCTCGTCGAGCGCGGAATCCGCGATCCGTTCGACTGCCGACCCCGAGAGCACCGGATGCGTGATGTAGGCCGTCACGCGGGTGGCGCCCTCGTCCTTCAGCGCCCGCGCCGCCTGGCACAAGGTACCGGCTGTATCGACAAGATCGTCGACCATCACGCAGGACTTGCCGCGCACATCGCCAATGATGTTCATCACCTGCGACTCGTTGGCGCGCGCCCGTCGCTTGTCGATGATCGCGAGGTCCGCATTGTCCAGCCGGCGCGCAAGCGCCCTGGCGCGAACCACCCCGCCGACATCCGGCGACACCACGATCATGTTCTCGTACTTCTGCTTCCAGACTTCGCCCAGCAGCACAGGCGACGCATAAACGTTGTCGACCGGTATGTCGAAAAAGCCCTGGATCTGGTCCGCATGCAGATCCACGGTCAACACGCGGTTCACGCCTGCGCAGCCGATCATGTCGGCCACCAGCTTGGCCGTTATCGGTACCCTCATCGCGCGCTGCCGCCGGTCCTGGCGCGCGTAACCGAGATACGGGATCACCGCCGTGATCCTTCCCGCCGACGCCCTCCGGCAGGCGTCCGCCATGACCAGGAGCTCCATCAGGTGCTCATTGGCCGGCGGACAAGTCGACTGCACCAGGTATACGTCCTTGCCGCGGACGTTTTCCATGATCTCGACCTGAATCTCGCCGTCACTGAACCGCCCGATAGCGGCGCGGCCAAGTGGCTGCATCAGATGGCGCACGATATCCTGCGCCAGCATCGGATTCGCATTGCCGCTGAATACCGCCATCGTGGACTGGTCCACGCAATTCTCCCTCGCGGGCGCGCCAGGCGCGCCGCTTGTCAACTGGCTGGGGTGGAAGGATTCGAACCTTCGTATGACGGGATCAAAACCCGTTGCCTTACCACTTGGCGACACCCCATTGGTCAACCCTGCCCCGCTCCGCCCGTTCCATCGCCAGGCGTTCCAGCAGTGGCGAACGTTCGAGGCCGGCGGCCACGAACCCCGACCAGCCGCGCGGCAGCTCTTCAAGCGCCGCTTCAGCCTCCATGCGCTGCGCAAAACCGGCGAATGCGCAGCTGCCGGTTCCGGTCAGACGCGCGTCGCCGCGAAGCGCCAGCCAGGCCAGCGCCCTGGCGACTTCAGGGTAGCGCCCGGCCGCAACTGCCGCGCAATCATTACGTCCGCCTGCCTGCAGGAAACCGCGGATTGTCAGTCTCGGAGAATTCCTTGTCAATTCAGCTGCCTGAAATACCTCGGCCGTGCTGATTCCATGTCCCGGAAAAACGACCGCGTAATACCACTGCGGCAGCTCGATGGGGGCGAGTCGCTCGCCAATACCCTCGCCCCAGGCATTGCGGCCCTGGACGAAAAAAGGCAGGTCCGCACCGAGGGCCAGGCTGGTCTCGACCAGCCGTTCCGTCCCCAGACCCAGGCCCCAGAGTTCATTGAGCGCGATCAGGGTCGTCGCGGCGTCGGAACTGCCCCCGCCGAGGCCGCCCTGGATCGGAATGCGCTTGATGATACGGATGTCGACGCCCATGCTGACACCCGAGAGCGCCTGTAAATGCCGGGCCGCACGAACCGCCAGGTCCATTTCGTCCGGTATCGATGACGGGCCTTCGACACGCCTGATCGCGCCGTCTGCGCGCAGCCGGAATGAAAGCGTGTCGGCAAGGTCGATCAGCTGATAGGCCGTCTGCAGTTCGTGGTAGCCGTCGGCGCGTCGCCCGAGCACATGCAGGAACAGATTGAGTTTGGCCGGTGCCGGCCAGCCTGCCGAGATCATTGCGGGAGCCGCCAGCGCGAAACCGCCAGGCGCAGGCGCGCGGATTCTGAATTGATTTCGATGAGTACGGGCAGGGCGTGACCGTCTACCTCCTGATAGCGGGAGTAACGCAGGCGCCATCCCGCCTGCTCGAGTGCAGCGAGGCGCCCGTCGGTGCCCATGGTCTCCCGATACTGGAACTGGGGTGCCGGTACCCCGACCAGCCAGTAGCGCAATTCGGCGAGCGGCAGCGGCGCGCCGATTTCCGAGACCACGTATTGGCGGGCCGCATCGCCCGCGATCGCAGCACCGCCGCTGTCGAAGACCGTCATTTCCTCGCCATCGAGGCGGATCGACAGCGCCGTTCCGCCGAATGGTCCACGCAGGCCGATTTCGGCCTTCGCGCCGTCCTGCCGCCAGGCCAGCCCGCCGGAAAATCCTTCGACGGCGGTGGCAACTGCCACCCGGCCATCCAGGATCCAGGCTTCGAGCGCCTGCAGATCGGCCCGGCGCCCGGCCCAGCTGGCGGCATCAGTGGGCGGCGGAAGCGTGGCGCAGCCCGCCCCCAGCAGCATGAAACCCGAGACCGCAGCGGCGCGGATCACCGGGGATATCGCCCGATGACACGCTGGAGCGGCGCGCTATCGGGATTCTCGGCGAGCGCCTCATCCCAGATGCGACGGGCATGATCACTGTGGCCCTGCAGCCACAAGGCTTCACCCAGATGTGCGGCAACTTCCGGGTCCCGGGAACCGGCCCAGGCTTTTTCGAGCCAGGTCCGGCCCTCGTCGAGCCTGCCCATGCGCACCAGTGCCCACCCCATGGAATCCTGAATCGCGTAACTGTCCGGCTTCGCCTCGAGCGCGCGGCTGATCAGGCGCCAGCCCTCCTCGACGGCGATCGACCGGTCGACCAGCGTGTAGCCAAGCGCATTCAATATGACCGGGTCATTCGGGCGACGGGAAAGGATGGCGCGCATTTCGGCTACCGCTTCTGACAGTCTCCCGAGCCGTTCCAGCATGAATCCGCGCGCGTGCCGCAGGTCATCGTCAGGCAGCAGTGTCAGAGCCCGGTCCACCAGCGCGATCGCCTGCTCGCCCCTGCCCTCCTCGATCAAGATCGATCCGACACTGGCGACCGCATCCGCCGTGGCTGCCGGAGCGGCCGCGAGAAACTCGTCCAGCTGCAGTTCCGCACGTTCCGGCGCGCCCAGATCGTGCAACAGCCGGTATGCCCGGGTCTGGGCCGGGACGGCGCGCGACCCGGAACTGATGCGCTGATATTGGCGTGCGGCCAGCGCGGCATTGCCGCGCCGTTCGGCTATGCGCCCGAGATACCAGCGCACGGTATCCGCGTTCTGCGGATCGTCGGCCAGCTCGCTGAATATCCGTTCTGCATCGTCAAGGCGGTGATCGTCCAGTGCAATGGCGCCGAGGCCTTCCTGCGCCTCGCCTACCGCCAGCCCGGATCGCTGCAATTCCTCGAGGATTGCAGCGGCCTCGGCGCGGCGATCCAGGCCGAGCAGAAGCCAGGCGTGACTGATGCGTGAAAATGGGTCGTCTCCGGCGGCGAGCCGGGACGATTTTTCAACGGCTTCCTCCCGGCGTCCCATCAGCACGAGCGCCCGGACCTCGGCGAGCTCGGCCAATCGCCATTCCGGTCGCAATTCCGCTGCGCGGCGTGCCGCCGCGAGCGCGCGCGTGCCGTCCTCGGCACGCTGCCACAGCACGCTCCGGGCATACTGCGCTTCCGGCAGTTGCGAGTCCGCCGCCGCAAGGCGCTCCATCACGCGCGCCGCGCCGGTTTCGTTGCGTTCGTCCGCAAGCAGTCCGAGCAGTACCTCAAAGCCGCGCGCGCGGTCCTGATACGAGTTGTCCAGCAGGTCGGCAAAATGCCGCGCGGCGGCTTCATCGTCGTAAAGCCGGAGCAGGCCGGTCGCGAGGTAACGGCGCGCGACCTCGCTGTCCGGTGCGAGTTCGAGCCAGCGCCTGGCGCTGGCAACCGAACTGGCAAGCTGCTGATTGTCATAGGCGGTGCGGGTGGCGCGCTCCGCCAGTGAAATATCATCGGAATGCTGCAACGCACAGGCGTAGTGATGTGCCGCAGCCGGCCATTCGGCCCGGGCCAGCGCCCGTTCTGCATTCATCGCGTGCCCGAAAGCTTCCCCCTGGGGACAACGGGTGGTCGCGGGTACGGGCACCGCGGCACTCGCCGACAGCACCAGCGCGAGGCAGCGCAGCCAATCTGACATCGCATCACTATAGCCCAGCGCTTGTGCTGCCGTGATCGTTACCGGACAATCCTTCCGGTTCTTTTTTTCGGCCCACCATGTCGCTTTTCGTCGTCGGACTGAATCACCGGACTGCGCCCATCGAAGTGCGCGAGCGCATCGTATTCGACGCCGAGCGCCTGCCGCAGGCGCTGGCTGCGCTGGGAGCGCGGGATGGCGTCCAGGAGGGGTTGATCATTTCGACCTGCAACCGGACCGAACTCTACTGTGTCGAGGAATCAAGCGGCGCATTCCTGCCCGAGTGGCTTGAATCCTGGTCGGGTGGCAATCCGTTGGTGAAGGAATGCCTGTACCGGCTGGAGGGCGCAGAAGCGGTACGCCATGTTTTTTCCGTGGCGTCCGGACTTGATTCGCTGATCCTCGGCGAACCCCAGATCCTCGGCCAGCTGAAGGATGCCTACCGCGCGGCCCAGGACGCGGGGACCGCGGGTTTACTGCTGAATCGGCTGTTCCAGACGACATTTTCGGTGGCAAAACGCGTCCGTACCGAGACGGCGGTCGGCGCCAGCGCAGTATCAGTCGCTTCCGCGGGCATCCGGCTCGCCAAGAGGGTATTCACAGGTTTCGAGCAGCATACCGCGCTCCTGGTCGGCGCCGGAGAAATGATCGAGCTCGCAGCACGGCACCTCCATGCGCAGAAACTGGGTCGCATGATCATCGCGAACCGGAGTCTGGACCGGGCCCAGCGACTGGCCCGTGAGTTCAAGGCATCCGCGATCTCCCTCGACGCGCTCGAATCGCATCTCGCGCAGGCGGACATCGTGGTCTGTTCCACCGCCAGCCCGGGCCATGTCGTCAGTCTGGAGGCGACCCGCAGCGCCATCGGCGAGCGCCGCCATCGCCCGATCTTCATGCTCGATCTCGCCGTGCCGCGCGACATCGATCCGCGGGTCGGAAAACTCGAGGATGTCTACCTGTTCACGATGGATGACCTGCGCGAGGTCGTCGACGAGAATGTCAAGGCACGGCAGCACGAGGCCGAAGCCGCGCGCCGCCTGATCGGCACCGAAGTCGAACGGTTCATGGCGGGATTGAAGGCACGCGAGGCCGTCCCCCTGATCCGCGATTTGCGAGGCCAGGCCGAGAATGCGCGCGAGCAGACACTCGAGCAGGCGCGTCGCATGCTGGCCGCGGGCCGGCCACCTGATGAAGCGCTTGAATTCCTCGCAGTGACATTGACCAACCGGCTGCTGCACGGCCCATCAACGGTGCTGCGGGAGGCAGCCGAAACCGGAGACAAGGACCTGAGCGCCGCGGCGGCCCGCCTGTTCCGGTTCGGACGCCGCGAACAGTGAGGGACGCGATCCGCCGCCGTCTCGAGCGCACCGCCGATCGGCGCGCCGAGATCGAGCGCATGCTGGCCGATCCCGCGATTCTTTCGCGGCCCGACCGGTTCCGCGATCTCTCGGTCGAGTTCGCGCGGATCGACCCCATTGTCCAGGCATTTGACGGCTTCGGTGAACGCGAGCGGCAGATCGCTGCCGCGCGGGTCATGGCGGACGATGCAGATCCTGCGGTCCGCGAGATGGCGCGGCAGGAAATCGCGGATCTCGAGGCCGCGGCCGGCACCGATGAGACGGCCCTGCTGCAGATGCTCGTGCCGCCGGATCCGCTCGACGACAACGACGTATTCCTCGAGATCCGCGCTGCGGCGGGCGGCGACGAGGCCGCCATCTTCGCAGGCGACCTGTTCCGGATGTATTCGCGCCATGCGGAACGCCGCGGATGGGCGGTGGAACTCCTGTCCGAGAGCCGCGGCGAGCACGGCGGGTATCGCGAGGTGATCAGCCGCATTGCGGGACGCGGCGTCTACGCGCGGCTGAAGTTCGAGTCCGGCACTCATCGCGTGCAGCGGGTGCCGGCGACCGAATCGCAGGGGCGTATTCATACCTCGACCTGCACCGTCGCGGTGCTGCCCGAGGTCGCCGAGGTTGCGAGCGTCGAAATCAATCCGGCGGATCTGCGCATCGACACCTACCGGTCTTCCGGTGCGGGCGGCCAGCATGTCAACAAGACCGACTCGGCGGTGCGGGTGACTCACCTGCCGAGCGGTATCGTCGTGGAATGCCAGGACGAACGCTCCCAGCACAAGAATCGCTCGCGCGCGATGGCGCTGCTGCGTGCGCGACTGCTGGCGGCAGAACGCGAGCGCGCTGCCGCAGCGAGGGCGCAGACCAGGCGTCTGCAGGTCGGCACGGGCGATCGCTCCGAGCGCATCCGCACATACAATTTTCCGCAGGGACGCCTGACGGATCACCGGATCGAGCTGACACTCTACCGCCTTGACGACATCATCAATGGCGACCTCGACGAAGTGGTTGATGCGCTCATGCGCGAGCACCGCGCCGAGGAACTGACCGATCTCGAATGATGCGCGCCGGTGACGCGTTCCTGGAGCTGAGGCGGACTCTTCGCGCCTCGCCCTCGGCCGATCTGGATGCCGAACTGCTGCTGGCGCATGTGCTGAAGTGCAGCCGCGCGGCACTCGCGGCTGCCCCGGAGCGGGAACTTGATGACGCGCAGGCGCAGGCACTGGCGGGGCTGGCGGCCAGGCGCCGTGCCGGCGAGCCGGTCGCATACCTGACGCGGAGGCGCTCCTTCTGGACGCTGGACCTCGAAGTGACGCCCGAGGTACTGGTACCGCGGCCGGAGACCGAGTTGCTGGTCGAGAAAGCGCTCGAGGAACTCCGGGCGGTCGCGCAGCCGGCCATACTGGACCTCGGCACCGGCAGCGGCGCCATTGCGCTGGCAATTGCGAGTGAGCGGCCGGACGCATCCGTGACCGCGGTTGACCGGAGTGCCGAAGCGCTGGCTGTCGCGGCGCGCAATGCCTCACGCCTGCGCATCGGCAATGTGAGGTTCCTCACTGGCTCCTGGTACGAACCGGCAGGGACCGAGCGGTTCCACGCGATCATTTCGAATCCGCCCTATGTCGCGGACGGCGATCCGTCGCTGGCGGCGCTTTCCCATGAGCCGCGTGCGGCGCTGGTTGCGGGTCCCCGGGGTCTCGATGCGCTCGCGCATGTCTGCGCGGGCGCGCCATCGCACCTGATGCCAGCCGGCCTGCTGATCGTCGAACACGGCGCCTGCCAGGGCGAGGACGTACGAACAATGATGACCGGCGCGGGTCTGCGGCAGATCGCGACACTGAATGACCTCGCGGGCAGGCAGCGCGTGACCCGGGGCAAGCTCGGCTGATCCGCAATAGAATTGCCCGGTTGCAATGGAGTGATACAAATGATCCGTTTCGAGACCTCGCTCGGCGTTTTCACGGTGGAACTCGACGCCGAGGCGGCGCCGGTGTCCAGCGAGAATTTTCAGCGTTACGTTGACGACGGCCATTTCGACGGTACCGTCTTTCATCGCGTGATCCCCGGATTCATGATCCAGGGCGGCGGTTTCGCGCCAGACATGACGCAGAAGCCGACCCGCAGGCCGATTGAAAACGAGGCCGGCAACGGGCTGCGCAACCGTCGCGGGTCGCTCGCGATGGCGCGCACCAACGAGATCAACAGCGCGAGCTCGCAATTCTTCGTCAATCTGGTGGACAACAATTTCCTGGATCACCGCCCCGGCAACTTTGGCTACGCGGTGTTCGGCCGCGTGGTGGACGGGATGGATGTCATCGACCGGATCGCGGCGGTAAAGACCGGGCGCAGACTGGGGCATGACGACGTGCCGCTCGAGCCGGTCGTCGTGACAGCCGCGCGGCGTGTCGACGCGACCTGACGGAGAACTCCATGAGGTGGCGCTTAACGCCGGCGCGCATCGCGCGCATGCTCGCGATCGGGCTGCTGTCGTTGGCAGCCGGCAGCATCGCTGTCATCGCCGTTTTCCGCTGGCTGCCGGTCCCGGTGACGTCATTCATGGTCCGCGACTGGCTCGCCGCGGACGATGCGAGCCGCCCACGCGCGGCGATGCGGCACGACTGGGTCCCGTGGCCGGAGATCTCGAAGCACGCGGCAGTCGCCGCGATCGCGGCCGAGGACCAGAGATTCCTCGTGCACCGGGGTTTTGACCTTGCGGCCATCGACAAGGCCCTGACCGACGCGAAACGGGGCCGCAGGCTGCGTGGCGCCAGCACCATCAGTCAGCAGGTCGCCAAGAATCTGTTCCTGTGGCCCGGCCAGAGCTGGCTGCGCAAGGGGCTCGAGGCCTGGTTCACGCTGTGGATCGAGTGGCTGTGGCCAAAGCAACGGATACTGGAGGTCTATCTCAACAGCGCGGAGTTCGGCCACGGAGTCTGGGGCATCGAGGCTGCCAGCCGGCACTTCTTCCGCAAGCCCGCGGCAGGGCTGAACCGCCACGAGGCCGCACTGCTTGCCGCAGTGCTGCCGAATCCGAAGCGCTTCCGGGTCGACCAACCCTCGCCCTACCTGCGCCAGCGACAGGCCTGGATCATGCGCCAGATGGTACTGCTTGGCGGTATCCGGTCGCTCGATGGCCTGGACGGCGCGGGGGCCGCGCGCTGAGTCGCGAATCTGCGCGCTCTGTCATGCAGCGGCATCGGCCTCCGAATCGCGGCCGAGGATCGGTGCGAGCCAGCGTCTTGCCTCCGGCAACGTCATGCCTTTCCGGCGCGCATAGTCCTCGAACTGATCGGCACCGATGGTGCCGATGGCGAAGTAGCGCGATTCGGGATGCGAAAAGTACCAGCCGCTGACTGCGGCAGCCGGGTACATCGCATAGGACTCGGTCAACCGCATGCCGGTCGCGGTCTCGGCGTCAAGCAGCCGCCATAACGTGCCCTTTTCGGTGTGGTCCGGGCAAGCGGGATAGCCGGGCGCCGGGCGGATGCCTCGATATTCCTCGCGCACCAGCTGCTCGTTGGTCAGGCTCTCCTCCGGCGCATAGCCCCAGAATTCGCGGCGCACCCGCAGGTGCAGGGCTTCGGCCAGCGCTTCCGCCAGCCGGTCGGCGAGGGATTTCAGCAGGATCGCCGAGTAGTCGTCGTGCGCGGCTTCGAAGCGCGCGACATACTCCTCGATGCCGATACCCGCCGTGACTGCGAATGCGCCGATGTAATCGGCGATTCCGGATTCGCGCGGCGCCACGAAATCCGAGAGGCACAGTTGCGGCTGGCCCGCGGGCTTTGCTTTCTGCTGGCGCAACTGATGCAGTATGGCGAGTGACCGGGTCCGGTCTGCGCCAGCATAAACCTCGATGTCATCGCCATTCGCGGCGGCCGGGAAGAAGCCGAATACCGCGCGCGCCGTCAGCCAGCGCTCCCGCACCAGCGTATCGAGCATTGCCCGCGCATCCTTCCACAAGGCGCTTGCAGCGGCGCCACGCACGGAGTCCTGCAGGATATCAGGGAATTTTCCGGAGAATTCCCAGGCATTGAAGAATGGCATCCAGTCGATGAATGCGACCAGTTCCTTCAGCGGCACCGGATCGAGTGTTTGCGTGCCGAGGAAACGCGGCACTGGCGGGCGGTAGCCGGACCAGTCCGGCGAAAACCTGCGCGCGCGCGCGTCGACGATGGCAAGGCCCTCCGGCCGCCGCTTGCGGCCGGTGTGC